>DHYQ01000018.1:0-17076 GCA_002414205.1 Gallionellaceae bacterium UBA5126
AAACAAAAAACCCGCCGACGGCGGGTTTTTTGTTTTTAAGTCAGAAACTGGTCAGGCAGCCTGCACCGGAATCTGGTCGCGCTTGTCCTTGATGCGGTTATGCTCATCGACATACACCAACTTGGGGTGATAACGTTGCAATTCCAGCTCAGAATACGTGGCATAAGCGGCGATAATGAGCAGATCACCGGGATTGGCCTTGTGGGCAGCGGCACCGTTGACGGAAATCACACCAGAACCACGCTGGGCACGAATGGCATAGGTGGTGAAACGTTCGCCATTGTTGACGTTGTAAATGTCGATCTGCTGATACTCACGGATATCGGCAGCATCCAGCAAATCATCATCTATGGCGCAAGAGCCTTCGTAATGCAGCTCGGAGTGTGTGACATGCACGCGATGCAACTTGGCTTGTAGCATGGTTCTTTGCATGAGAGACCTCTCGTTAAATGGGCGCGGATTATATAACAGTCAGTGGATGGTAACCACTGCTTGCAAGATGCAATCCTGATTATAAATTGACAATCACAGGCGAAGCAGTATGGTACCCGCGATTCGGGTAAAATCGTGCACGTTTTGAACGACATACCACACTATCACGCAAAAATATGAGCATCAAATCAGACAAATGGATACGCCGCATGGCGGAACAACACGGCATGATCGAACCGTTCGAGCCGAATCAGGTCAAGGAAGTCAACGGCCAGCGCATCGTGTCCTACGGGACTTCCAGCTACGGCTACGATATTCGTTGTTCCAATGAATTCAAGCTGTTCACCAACCTCAATTCCACCATCGTCGATCCCAAGAATTTCGATCCGAATTCCTTTGTCGAAGTGCATGGCGACCACTGCATCATCCCGCCCAATTCCTTTGCACTGGCGCGCACCGTGGAATACTTCCGCATCCCGCGCAATGTGCTGACCGTCTGTTTGGGGAAATCGACCTACGCCCGCTGCGGCATTATCGTCAATGTCACACCATTCGAGCCGGAGTGGGAAGGCTACGTGACACTGGAATTTTCCAACACCACCCCGCTACCCGCCAAAATCTACGCTAACGAAGGCATCGCCCAAGTGCTGTTCTTTGAATCGGATGAGGTCTGTGAAACGTCCTACAAGGACAGAGGCGGCAAATATCAGGGACAGGTGGGGGTCACCCTGCCGAAAATTTAAGCCATGAACAAAGACATTATCTGGCGATCACCCCAAGGCAAAGTCATCGCCTGCGTGGAGAAAAACAAGGTGATGCGCGAAAATCTATTGGAAATTCAGCAACTTTGCCAAGATGCGCTGGATGACGCGGTGCTGATGGGCTGCGACGAACAGCAAGTGCTCACCGTGCTGGGAGAAATGGTGGCACAGCTCAACAGCCAGCATTTGCCACCGGAAGATTGACGAGAGCCTGAGCGCCATTGCGGCGAGTCAGGCTCAACGTCACGCCATCACTGCACTGGCCAAGCCCCCTCGTCCTGACAATTTTCCACCCGCACATCGCCGGGCGCATTCGGCACGTAGACCTGCAAATTAGCGGTCTTGGGATACACGGTGTGCTGCTCGTCACCGCAATCTACACTTTGCGTAGTACCGACCACGATTTGCGTGCCGGGCTTCAGGGTGCACGACACCAAATGATCCAACCCGCTCCAGGTCGGGCAAATCCCGTAATCGGCGCGATAAACATCCCGCGAGCCAGTAGGTTTGCTCAACGCCCACCAGCGGCCAAACTGCGACACGCTGCGGCTGCTGTCATACACGCGATACACCTTCACCGGCTGCTGCGCCACCAACACCCGCGCCGTACACACCCCGCCTTTGTTGCTGGCCAACTGTGCCTGCTTCCGCAACTCCTCATTGCTGGCCGCTGCCAGCCCGGCAGGCATCACCCCTACCATCCCGACACACGCCACCCCATCAATGCCCGCCTCGTGCTGCGGCAGCGTGCTGCACGCCGACAACACCACCAAAGCCATTACCCCAAAACTGCGCCGCCAAAAATTCATCTTGCTCTCCCTATTTATCGAATCATTGTGTTGTGTGAAATGACAAATCAGCGCATCCCCGGCATTTTCCCTGCCATGCCGCGCATCATTTTGGCCATCATGCCGCCCTTGCTGAACATTTTCATCATCTTCTGGGTTTGCTCGAACTGGTTGAGCAATTGGTTGACGTGCATGACTTGTACCCCGGCACCAGCGGCGATGCGGCGTTTGCGCGAGGCTTTAATCAGCTCCGGTTTGCGGCGTTCTTCCGGGGTCATGGAGTTGATGATGCCTTCCAGACGGTGAATGGCGCGGTCGTCGATTTTGGCACCGTTGGCGATTTGGCCGAACTGCGCGGGCAGTTTGTCCAGCATGGCGGTCATGCCGCCCATTTTGCGCATCTGCACCATCTGCATTTTGAAGTCTTCCAGGTCGAAGCTCTGGCCACTTTTCATCTTCTTGGCCAGTTTTTCCGCTTCGGCTTGATCGACACCGCGCTGGGCTTCTTCAATCAGCGACAGCACGTCGCCCATGCCCAACACGCGGGAGGCCATGCGCTCAGGATGGAAGGCTTCCAGCCCGGTGGGTTTTTCGCTCACACCAACAAATTTGATCGGCTTGCCAGTCACTTGGCGTACAGACAAGGCGGCACCGCCACGGGCATCGCCGTCCAGCTTGGTCAAAATCACGCCGGTCAGCGGCAGCGCGGCCCCGAAGGCTTTGGCGGTGTTGACCGCATCCTGCCCGGTCATGGCATCCACCACGAACAGGGTTTCAATCGGTTTCAGCGCAGCGTGCAACTGCTGAATTTCCGCCATCATGGCTTCATCAATCGCCAAACGACCGGCGGTATCGACGATCAGCACGTCGTGATAATGACGGCGGGCAAAATCCAGCGCGGCCAAGGCGATGTCCTGCGGCTTTTGGCTGATGTCGGAGGCGAAGAAATCAATTTCCAACTGGCTGGCCAGGGTGCGCAATTGCTCAATCGCCGCCGGGCGATACACGTCGCAGCTTACCAGCAGGACTTTTTTCTTGTTTTGCTCACGCAGCAACTTGGCCAGCTTGCCGCTGGTGGTGGTTTTGCCCGCCCCTTGCAAACCGGCCATCAAAATCACGGCGGGCGGCACAGCGGCCAGATTCAGCGCGTCGTTGTGCTCACCCATCAGCTTGGTCAATTCGCGGTGCACCACGCCAACCAGCGCCTGACCGGGATTGAGGTTGCCTATCACCTCCTGCCCCAGCGCCGCCTCCTTGACCTGGGCGATGAACTCCTTGACCACCGGCAAGGCCACGTCGGCCTCCAACAGCGCCATGCGCACTTCGCGCAGCGCATCCTGAATGTTGCTTTCGCTCAAGCGAGCCTGGCCGCGCAGGTTTTTGATGACCCCGGACAGGCGTTGGGTAAGGTTGTCTAGCATGGTGTGTTCCTATGGGTACGTGTGCGGATGGTGTAGAATCCGCGAAGTCTAAAACATCCTGCGACAAAATGCCTAGCCTTCTTGTTTCCGCGCTGGTTTTCCTGTGTTACAGCGCCCTGTCTCTGGCCTTCTGGCGTGCCCAGTCACGTGGCGAAGGCGATCTTCTCAGCCGTGGCGCATTGGGCCACGTGGTACTCTTCCCGCTGGGCCTGCACGGCTATTTGCTGTGGCAACAAGTTTTCTCCGCCTGGGGATTTGATTTCGGCCTGTGGCACGCGCTGTCGCTGATTTCCTGGCTGACCCTGTTGGTGTATTGGGTGGCGCGCTTTTTCTACCCGCTGGGCTGTTTGCAAGCGCTGGTGCTGCCGCTGGCCGCGCTGGTCAGCGCCCTGCCCAGCCTGTTCCCCTCGGTGCACGTCCTGAGCAACACCAACCTGTGGGCGTTTCAGGCGCACATCGGCGTGGCCATGTTGGCCTACAGCCTGTTCACCATCGCGGTGTTCCACGCCGTGCTGATTTCGCAAGTGGAAAAACACCTGCACCGCGCCAGCCTGCCGCGCATCCTGCGCAACCTGCCGCCGCTGCTAACCATGGAAACCCTGCTGTTCCGCATGATCGGCATCGGCTTCGTGCTGCTGACTCTGACCCTGGCCTCCGGCGTGGTGTTCTCCGAAGCGATTTTCGGCAAACCTTGGGAATTGAACCACAAAGTGATTTTCGGCTTCCTGTCTTGGGGCGTGTTCGCCACCCTGCTGTGGGGACATTTGTTCTACGGCTGGCGCGGGCGCATCGCCGTGCGCTGGACAGTCGGCGGCTTCGCCCTGCTGCTCCTAGCCTACCTCGGTAGCAAATTCGTGCTGGAAATCCTGCTGGGGCGCTAACGACAAAACGGCAAGTCTTTAGATTTGAAAGTGAGCGATGGACACTAACTTTAAACTAAAAAGAATTAGAGAGTTAACCGACGAGGTTAAACAACTTCACCCCCTACTCAGAGACTTATTACCCAAATTGCCGAATGTTAAGGCCGTAAACTACACGCATGGCCCAAATGAAATGGGTGCAGATTTTGTTCTTGAAAAGGTCAATGAGACATTATTGAGAGACGAATATGTAGGCGTAATCGCAAAATCAGATGACATTAAGCAGGATTACACCCAGCTTGAAAGACAAATCAAAGAGTGTGGGGTAGCTAGGAAAATTGAGGGTGGAAAAAAAAATATATTTCTTAATGAAACCTGGGTTATTACAAATCGTTCCATTTCAGAGAATGCGAAGACTAAGATACATCACGAATATCAATCAAGAAATATCCAATTTATCTGGGATGAGACGTTAGTAACCCTAATCGATAGGTTCTACCCAGAGTACTGGGAAAACATCGATAAGAACGTTGCGCTTTACCTAAGCTCCGTTAGTCGCCGACTTTCTGATTTCAATGCACGACAAAACATTTTAGACAACTCTATCGGTGATATTTACATAGAGCAAAGATTGAAAAGAATAGAGCCAGAATCAAAAAAGAAGTTTATTGTTCACAGCAAAAGTGCATCTCTTACTCTCTCCGGTATCTTAAAAAAAGAGCGGTTTGTATTTGTGGAGGCTGGCATGGGATACGGCAAATCTCGCTTACTACGAGAGGCTGCCATTGAATATGCCAACCATCGTAATTTTGCAGAACGTACAGTTCTGCCAGTCTTTTTAAATTTCAAAGATTTATTAGATGATTTCGGAAACAAACTCTCGAATGTTTTTGCTCATCTGCAAAACGAACTAAAAGCAGACCCGCATAAACTCTCTCTCTTGCTGGTAATTGACTCAATAGATGAAGTAAAAGGCGACAGTCAATACAAGTCCGAGATGATTACTTCGTTCGTAAAAGAAGTCATGCCTTTCAACAACATCAAAGTAGTCTTTGCATCTCGCCCCTTTGAAGATCCTCTTGTTGAAGATTCGCTGGATCGTTGCCTCGTGCGATACTCACTTCAACCTATGAGTGTGCATAGTCTAATTTCTTTCATTGAAGGACTTTGCTCAAAATCAATCATTACGTCAAAACTGAAGAACGATTTACAACATTCTGACTTGTTTAAATCGCTACCAAGAACACCAATTTCTGCCATTTTGCTAGGCAAAATTTTGAATACAAACGCGAAAGATATTCCCTCCACATTGCCAGAGCTGTACAGCAAATATACAGAGCTTGCGCTCGGCAGGTGGGACATCCGAAAGGGAAATCTGTCGGAAAAAGAGTACGAAACGACAGTCATAGTCGTCAGACTTCTGGCAAAACAAATGTTTGAAAACAACATGCCAGAAATGGGAATAGGAGATGCCAAAGTTTTAATCGAAGAATATCTCTCTAAACGCAGGACGGGCTTTTCAACAAATCAAATATTCGATTGCATCAGCAATTGCTCGGAAATAATTTCAATCGATGAATTGAAAAATAAGCTGTTTTTTAAACATCGTTCCTTCATGGAATTTTTATATTCAGAGTGGCTATTCCTAGAGCTAGGGAAAAATGCTGCCATACAAATGCCATTTGATGTGTATTGGCAGGCCGTAAATTATTTTTATTTAGGCAAACTGAAAGACTGTCCTTCACAACTATCTGAAATTTTCAATACCCTGCCAAGTTCAGAACGAGAATCAATAATTAAGCTTTCCCAAGCTGGTCACTATTTGTTAGCCGCCTATCAAAGCCCTTATGAGACCATCACAGATTGTGTAAGGAGAACTATTCTCGATGCGGTGGAGATGTACTGCCAAATCTGCGAACAGCCATCATCCAGCAATCTCAGTAAATTTTCAGAACTTCAACTTCTGGCTATCATGACCGGCCTGATGCGCCACACTTTTGAATATGATTTTTTCTCAAAATCTATTATCGACGTTGAAACAGAGATACTACTTTCTGTAGATGAGGATAGAAAAAAAGCCATTGCTGCATTTTTCCTAGGTTCCATCCGAGCAGGAATTGGTCATCCAAATGCTTTTGAAGCATTGATAAACGATCACATCACCCACCTTCCAACCGTTGTTAAAGTTGGGATCGGTCATGCCTCTACCGATGCGCAAGTAACCAACGAAGCCATTAAGAAATTGGGAAAACGCATGAATCGATCAATACGTGAAAATCAAATTCTCTATCGCACTATCTACGACGAACCGCTGAATGAGCGCAAAAATTATTCCCCAATGTGATCTCCTGCCCATCCCCGGTCAATTCGAGCGCACCCACATCCTGATTGGCGACGCCGGGCTGGCTGAGTTGGCCGGTAAGCACATTTTCGTGGCCGGACTGGGCGGCGTCGGCTCCTTCTGCACCGAAGCGCTGGCACGTGCTGGCATCGGTCGGCTGACTTTGCTGGATCACGACAGCGTGGCCCTGAGCAACCTCAATCGCCAGTTGCCCGCCCTGCTCTCCACCGTCGGCCAACCCAAAGTCGAAGTCATGCGCGCCCGCATCGCCGACATCAACCCCGCCTGCCAAGTGACGGTGCTGCGCGAATTCCTCACCACCGACAACGTTAACGAGCTGATCCCCGCCGATTGCGACTACGTGATCGACTGCATCGACTCACTGGCCTGCAAAGTCGCGCTGGTGGTACAAAGCCGCCGCCGAGGCCTGCCGGTCGCCTCCAGCATGGGCGCGGGCAACAAACTCGACCCCGGGCGCATCCGCCTGGCCGACATCCGCCACACCGAAGTCTGCCCGCTGGCGCGGCAAATGCGCAAACGCCTGAAACGCCAAGGCATCACCCGCGACGTCCTCACCGTCTTCACCGACGAACCCCCCCGCGCCCCGCTTCCCCCCCAACCCGTCGAAGGCCGAGGCCGCCCCCGCGCCGTCAACGGCACCCTGAGCTACATGCCCCCCCTGTTCGGCTACATGCTGGCGGGGGCGGTGATCCAAAAAATACTCGCCAGCTTAGCGAGTATGTGCCAACCCAACTCGAAAGAGGACTAGATGCTACCCGTAATACTTGGCGCTGCTGCGTTAATTGCTGCTCAAATAGCCTCAGAAAACAAACTACCCAAAGAGGCTGTCAAGCACCTAGAAGAGAAAATTCAGGAAGCACTAACAGCAAGCCCCCTCGAAGGGGTCGATGACAATGTGGGATTCGCAGAGCAAGAAGCCACCATCGACACCCTATTGATCCGAAACGAGACGCGTACTATTCATGACGTACTTCGTCGGATTGATAAAGGTGGTTTCGTTATGCACCCAGATTTTCAGCGGGACTTTGTCTGGAATGACGACAAGCAAAGTAAATTGATTGAATCCGTACTAATGCGCATCCCGCTTCCCGTGTTCTATCTGGCTGAAGATGAAAGCGGACGAATGGTAATAGTGGATGGTTTGCAACGCCTAACAACATTTCAACGGTTTTTAAAAAATCAACTCCGGCTCAATTTACCGAAGCAAGCTGATTTGCATAATAAATCGTTTGAAGAACTACCCTCAAAACTACAAAACCGTATTGAAGACAGCAACCTGATCCTGTATGTCATTGACGCAAAATCGAGTGAACGCACGAGGCTAGATATTTTTGACCGTGTGAACAGTGGTGAACCTCTAACTCGGCAGCAAATGCGCAACTATTTGTACTATGGAAAAGGAACTGTGTTCTTAAAAGACACTGCGAATACAGAACTTTTTAAACAAGCAACAGGTAATAGCTTGCCTTCTCATAGCATGATGGATCGAGAACTTATAAATCGCTTTTGTGCCTTTGATTTGCTTGAACTGTCTCAATACAAGGGGGATATGGACGAATGGTTAGGAATGGCACTGAAACACATGGAGTCACTTGAAGAAACGGAATTAACTAATTTGCGCGATCGATTTAATTTGTCGATGCAAAATAATTTTTTCCTATTTGGCGAACACACCTTTAGAAAATATCAACCCGGTCAAACAAAACGCAATCCCATAAACGCCTCTCTATGGGATGTGCTGAGTGTTGGATTGTCGCGCTACTCAGAAAATGATGTTGCTGCGCACAAGGACAAGTTAACGCAGGGGCTTTCCACCTTGCTGCAAGAGCCAGACTTTTTGGTTGCGATTACCTCTGGAACAAGTAGCGTCAAAAATGTCACTCTTCGCTTTCAGAAAATGAACGATTTGCTCGCCGAGGTATTCCGTGCTGACTGAAATTGAATTGCAACACTTCAAGTGCTTTAAGTCGCTGCAATTGCCACTGCGTAATCTAACCCTGCTTTCCGGCTCCAACGCATCCGGCAAATCCTCCGTTTTACAAGCGCTGGTGCTGTTGCAACAAACCTTGCGTGAGCACGAGTGGTCCACCCGGCTGATGCTGAATGGCAAATCCATCAAGCTGGGAACCGTTGCGGATGTGGTGGACAAGGTTTATGGTCGTCGCGGCTTCGCACTAGGACTGACGGATGACGAAACCCGCTACACGTGGCACATGGAAGGTGAACGCGCAGACCTATCCATGTCAGTGGAACGGGTCAGCATCAACGGTCAAAATCATGCGCAACCAAAAGCGCTGCAACACTTACTGCCCGCCGAGTTGGAAGCGCCGCTGGCTCGACGCCTGAAAAACCTGACCTACATCACCGCCGAACGTATCGGCCCGCGTGAAGTTTATCCGCTGGAAGATCAGCAAATCGCCGTCGTGGTAGGCCCTGCCGGGGAACACACGCTGAGCGTGCTGCATTCTGGGCGGGACGAGCCGGTTCTGGCACCGTTGGTACTAGCTGGCGAACCTAACCGGCGTCTGCGCCAAGTCGAAGCCAGAATGCGCACCTTCTTTCCCGGCTGCGGACTGGAAGTCAATCAAATTCCACGCGTGAATGCAGTGACACTGGGGTTGCGCACTTCTGAAGCCACCGATTTCCATCGTCCGGTACATGTCGGCTTTGGCTTAACCCAAATCTTGCCAATCATCGTGGCGGCCTTATCGGCACAACCAGAGGACATATTGCTGATTGAAAATCCAGAGGTGCATTTGCACCCTGCCGGGCAGGCTTTGATGGGACAGTTTCTGGCTGAGGTGGCTCAAGCCGGGGTGCAAATCATCGTAGAAACACACAGCGACCACTTGCTGAATGGCATCCGTCGCGCCGTCAAGGGACAAAAAATCAACGCGGATCAAGTGGCCTTGTACTTCTTCCGCCCACGGGATGGCGAACTGGATCAGGTGGTCAACCCGCAACTGGACAAAAACGGCAATATCAACGATTGGCCGGAAGGCTTTTTTGACCAATTCGACAAAGACATGAATCACTTTGCGGGCTGGGACTGATGCGCCTGTATTTCAACGATCTGTCCATCCACGGCCAGTTTGCCACCCCGGAAGCCTTCCTGAGCGCATTTGCCACCCTGATGCAAATGCGCCAACTGGCACAAAAACATGGCCGAAATTTGTTGCATCGACATCATCTGGAACAGCAACCCGTCACGTCAGAATTGAAGCTATTGCACATGGTGCAGCAAATGGAGCGCAACAAACGTGCTGCGGTGATGAGTTGGCTAACCAAGGACGGGCCGTTTTGGGATGAGGTACGGCAGCATGACAGCGATGACTATCTGGAATGCAGCAACCAAACCATCGCCACCGATTCCGGCTTGGGGGAGGCGGCCTTTAGCCAAATCCGGGGACAAGCCAGCGAGGTCATCAGCATTGCACCGTCGGATTGGCTGCACACGCCCATAGCGGTCACTTGGCAATCAGATTCCCCCCAGCACGTCGAAATCCGCAACCACTGGACACTGGACACGTTGGAAACGGCGTTGCAACATGCCCCAGCCAGCATCCACTCTTGGGGCGCCCTAGAGGTAAGTGCCAGCCTACGTTTTCCGAATTTAACCTTTAGCCCAGACTGCTTTGCGCCCTTGGCAAATCAGCCGTTCAATATGAACGTTGTGGAACGGACGATGGAATTATTGGGTGTGTTGTCCAAACTGTTGGCCTGTTTCACGCCACAAGGTCAACGCAATGACGAAGGCCATCGCCTGTATCAGGATCATTTCACGGGCGACAAAGCCTGGTTTTCAGATTCGTCAGCAACGGAAAAACGCGATTTTTGTGACGACATGACGTTCCCGCACCCCACGGACGGCGAGACGAAATTGTTCTGTCCTTGGCACGGCAAGATCAAAACCCCGCAATATCGTATTCACTTCTCTTGGCCGATCTCCGCAACGGAACCGCTGTATGTGGTGTATATCGGCCCAAAAATTACTAAACGATAAAGGTACTTAATGGACTTGGTTTACTGGAAAGCCGTGATACTCGGCATTGTGGAAGGCTTGACGGAGTTTTTGCCGATTTCTTCCACCGGGCATTTGATTTTGGTGGGGGATTTGTTGCACTTCAACGACGAGCGCGGGGAGGTGTTTGAAATCGTGATTCAGTTCGCGGCGATTCTGGCGGTGTGTTGGGAGTATCGCGCCAAGCTGGGCACGGTGTTCGGCGGCTTGTTGCGCGGTGACTCCGGGGCGCAACATTTTGTGCTGAATCTGGCGATTGCCTTTATGCCGCTGGCGCTGTTGGGGCTGGCGTTTGGCAAGGCCATCAAGGCGCATTTGTTCGCGCCGGTGCCGGTGGCGCTGGCCTTTATCCTCGGCGGTTTCGTGATTTTGTGGGCAGAAAAGCGCCAGCACACCGTGAGCATCGAGTCGGTGGATGACATGCGCTGGCAGGATGCGCTGAAAATGGGCTGCGCGCAGGCGTTTGCGCTGATTCCCGGCACCTCGCGCTCCGGCTCCACCATTATCGGCGGGCTGTTTTTCGGCCTGTCGCGCAAAGCGGCAACGGAGTTTTCCTTCTTCCTGGCTATTCCCACCCTGACCGCCGCCACCGCCTACGAAGTCTATAAGCACCGCGCCCTGTTTCAGGCGCAGGACAGCGACGTGTTTCTGGTCGGCTCGATTGCCTCCTTCATCAGCGCCTTTATCGCCGTGCGCGGGCTGCTGCGCTACATCAGCAACCACGATTTCACGATTTTCGCTTGGTATCGCATCGCCTTTGGCCTGCTGGTGCTGGGCACCGCCTACAGCGGGCTGGTCAACTGGACGACGGAGACGTAAATGGTCAAGGTGCTCTTCGTTTGCATGGGCAACATTTGCCGCTCGCCCACGGCGGAAGGCGTGTTCCGCGCCAAGGTCGAGGCCGCTGGCCTAAGCGAGCAAATCCAGATTGATTCGGCGGGTACGCACAATTACCACATCGGCAAAGCCCCGGACAGCCGCACCCAAATCGCGGCCAAGCAGCGCGGCTACGACCTCAGCCGATTGCGTGGCCGCCAAGTGACGGCGCAGGATTTTCTGGCCTTTGATTACGTGCTGGCGATGGATTTGGACAACTTGGCCATCCTGCAACGCCTGCGTCCGAAAAACGCCAGCAGCCACCTCGGCCTGTTCCTGGCCTACGCCCGCAGCCACTCCCAGCGCGAAGTCCCCGACCCCTACTACGGCGGAGCCGCCGGATTCGAGCGCGTACTGGACATGGTGGAAGACGCGGCGGAGGGGTTGTTGGAGCATATTCAACAGTCACTTAACCGATTAGTCCCGTAGGTACAACGTCCACATCAGACTAAAAAATAAAGAAAAATCGCACAGACCAATCCGTACCCACATGTTTCTTCAATCCACCAATCCAATAAAAGGAGCGTCCTCTGCATCTGGTTCATGTGCCTTCAATGCTGCATGTCTTGTCCAGATATGAATTTTGTATTGTCGTGAAGAATCGGACTTATTTTGTTGACGCAGGCGTTGAGCCTCCAGCACAACAGCCGTATCGGTGAGACCTAACTGGTTAGCAGCGAACTCTTCCGAAAAACGCGACACACACGAAGAAAGTGCATCCATTAAACCTTCCAATGTAGAACAGCCCGCTGCATAAGTAATTATCCAAGGAGGTAGCTTTTCTTGATCATCAGGTTGCGTGGGCTGCGGTACCCTCGTCGGCGAAGTTACTAGAGAGGGTCTTGCAAGACTTTCTTGAACTTTACGTTGCAGTTCCTTTGCAATGCGCTGGCTGCTACAAAAATTCTTTCTATGTGCATCCGCAATGTGATTTGCCAGCTCGAACAACACCGCCACAGGAACAAAAAATTGCGAAGAAGATTCACTTTGAAATCGTTCTTTGATCTTCAAATGAGCCTGTTCTTCATAATCACCCTCAACACGATACAGCTCCAACAGATAACTGGTATCAATTACATACAGTCGTTTGACGACGGGCGCAGAAGATTGCGCTGGTTTAAACCGGGTACTACTCATACCAACGACTCCAGCCACTGTTTAGTCTTGTACTGCTGCTCCTTTTCAAAATCAGGTAGCAAATGTTTTTCCACTACGCGTCGGGTTACTAAATCGCCTAACCGTCCCTGCTCTAATAACGATTCCACGCGAGGCAAATCCAGCAGCGGCATGAATTTCGAGCTATGACTTTCCACATCCAGATAACACAACACCACGGATTTAAGTTGTTCCATATCCAGGCTGTCCAGTGTAGCGGGATTGTGCGTGGTGGCTAACACATTCAAATTGCGACGACTACTGCATTCCCAGATTGCATCCATCAACATCTTGATCCGCGATGGATGGATGCCATTGTCCAACTCTTCAATCACAACGCGCGATTGCTCAGGTACGGTTTCCAATGCCGTCAGAATTGCCAGTGCGCGCAAAGTACCATCTGACAAAGCTCGGGCGTCGGTGATCGTGCCATCTTCCCGCTTAAATCCCAGCAAAACATCCCGTACTCGAGTCTCCACAAAATCAAAATCGGCAAATGGTTCGTCGGGTAATTGGCGAATTAAACTCAAAATCCTTGCCAGAATAGCTTTTTTTTCTGTATCGCCTTGCTTTAACGCGTAGAGGACTGACGATAAATTTGCTCCATTTTTTTGTAATACTGATTGCCCCATGCGCTCATATTGGCGCATCAACCGAGGGGTAGGATCAAAGACAGAAACAGCACGAAGATATGAAATCAAATCACGCACAACCCCTGACGCATCTTGTTGTCTTGGGCGTTTGTTCTCCGAATTGGCAAATGTTTCATAGCGAGACAAAACAGAACGATCAGCAGGAAGTTTCGCAATCGGCTTTTTCCCACCTGGGGCAAAATTATCATAGGTCACATTCAAGATGTTGGCAGAGCCTATCGTGGCATCAAAATAAGAGCGATTCTCCTTGGAATTTCCAACAGTTAGGCTCTCTTTGATAATTTGTATGTCGGGGAACCCAACCGTTACGTTGTAACTCAAAATCGGAGTAGCACCATCTAAATCAAAAGTTGCTTCAAACCCCAATCCAAACTCATTAGCCGATGCAGAGTTCCCCACCTGATATGCAAAGCAACCTTCTAAGCCACCGCGAATTTCAAACAAACCTCCATTGCCTCGTCCAACATCGACAATCTCATGCAATGGCCGCCCATTAGCAACTTTTGCTAATAACTCAATCGCTTCAATGGCATTGCTTTTCCCCGCACCATTTTTTCCAATCATCAAGGTCACTGACTGGAATAAATTCAAATGTGCATCGGCAAAGTTTTTAAAATTTTTGAAACGGTACATAAGGCACCTATTGAGCTTTCAGTTCTGAACGGTTCTACTGCTTGCCACCTACAACCAAGGAATGATACAACGCTACTTCCGCCGCGCCGCCACTTCCGCTGCCCGGACTTGCGGGGCGAGTTTGTCCAGGACGCCGTTGACGAATTTGTGGCCGTCGAGGCCGCCAAAGGTTTTGGTCAAATCCACGGCTTCGTTGATGATGACGCGGTAGGGGACTTCTGGCTGGTTGGTTAGCTCAAAGGCTCCCAGCAGCAGGACGGAGAATTCCACCGGACTCAAGTCAGCCAGCGGGCGATCCAGCAGCGGGGTCAGCATGGTGGACAGGGTTTCCTGTTGCGCCAGGGTACCGCGCAGCAGTTTGCTGTACAGCGGTTTGTCGTAGCGGCCTAGGTTGTTTTCCGCCTGGGTGCCTTTTTCGATTTCAGCGGCGTCGGTGCCGGAAATGCGCCATTGGTAAATGCCCTGCACCGCCAGTTCGCGGGCGCGGCGGCGCGGGGATTTGGCGGGTGCGCCGTTTTCAGTTGCGTCGCTCATCATAGTGCTTTCAACAGGTTGGCCATTTCCACGGCGACTTCGGCGGCTTCCGCGCCTTTGACCAGCATGCGCGCAATGGCTTGCTCGTCGGTGTCGGTGGTCAGCACGGCGTTGGCAATCGGCACGCCGCAGGACAGTTGCACGTCATTGACGCCGCGTGCCGATTCGTTGGACACCACTTCAAAGTGGTAGGTGTCGCCGCGAATCACCGCGCCCAGTGCGATCAGCGCGTCAAAACGCTCGCTGTCGGCCATGTGCAGCAGCACCAGCGGGATTTCCAGCGCGCCGGGCACGGTGGCCAGGGTCATGTCGTCTTCCGCCACGCCCAGTTCACGCAGCTTGGCACAGCACGCGCCCAGCAGGCCGTCGCACACTTCCGGGTTAAAGCGGCTTTGCACAATGCCAATCCGCAGGCCGGTGCCGTTCAGATTTTTTTCCAGTTCTTTCATGTTTTTTCCCTTCAATTACTCGTCGATTGCGGTGTTTTGCTGGCGTAGCCCACCACTTCCAGCCCGAAGCCCATGACGCTGGGCATTTTGTGCGGGCTGGAGAGCAGGCGCATTTTACCGACATTCAGGTCGCACAGAATCTGCGCGCCCACGCCGTAATTGCGCGAATCCCAGCGCGTCGGGCGGTGCGATTCCACCGAGGCGCGGGCCAGCAAGTCCGCCGAGGTTTCGCCGTGGTGCATCAGAATCAGCACACCCGCGTCGACCTGGCTGATGCGCTTCAGCGCTTCGTGCACGCTGGTGGAGTGGGTGTAGTCCACCTGCTCCAGAAAATCCAGCGCCGACAGCGGCTCGTGCACGCGCACCAGCGTTTCGTTTTGCGGCTGAATGTCGCCCTTGACCAGCGCCAGATGGGTGTGATGGGTGGTTTTGTCGCTGTAGCTGACCAAATCCAGTTGACCATACGCGGTTTGAATGGTGCGACGCGCCACGCGCTCCACCAATTTGTCGTGATGATTGCGGTATTCAATCAGGCTGGCGATGGTGCCGATTTTCAGACCGTGTTCCTTGGCGAACACGATCAAATCCGGCAGACGGGCCATTTCGCCATCATCCTTGAGGATTTCGCAAATCACCGCCGCCGGAGTCAGCCCGGCCAATTCGGCCAAATCACAGCCAGCTTCGGTATGTCCGGCGCGTACCAACACGCCGCCCGGCTGGGCGCGCAGCGGGAAAATATGTCCCGGCTGCACGATGTCGCCCGGTTGGGCATGCGGCGACGCGGCCACCTGAATGGTGCGCGAACGATCCGCCGCCGAAATGCCGGTCGTGACGCCAGTGGCGGCTTCAATCGACACGGTAAAGTTGGTGGCCAGCGACAGGCCGTTGTCCTGCACCATCAGTGGCAGTTTCAACTGGCGGCAATGCGCTTCGGTCAGGGTCAGGCAAATCAGCCCGCGCCCATGCTTGGCCATGAAATTGATTTTATCGGGGGTACAAAAATCCGCCGCGAACACCAAGTCGCCCTCGTTTTCGCGGTCTTCTTCGTCCATCAGCACCACCATGCGCCCGGCGCGGATGTCGGCGATGATGTCTTCAATCGGGGAAATGCCGGTCATGCTTCATCCTTTTGCAACATGCGCTCCACATAGCGCGCAATCAAATCGACTTCCAGATTCACCCGGCTGCCCGTTTGCAAGTGACACAAGTTGGTGTGCGACAAGGTGTGCGGAATCAGGTTGATGCTGAAGGTGTGGCCGCTGACCTGGTTGATGGTCAGGCTGACGCCATTCACCGTCACCGAGCCTTTAAAGGCGATGAACTTGGCCAGTGCCGCCGGGGCGGACACGTCCAGCTTCCAGCTTTCGCCCAAATCGGTAAAGGCCAGCACCTCGCCCACGCCGTCCACATGCCCGCTGACCAGATGCCCGCCCAGCCGGTCGGCCAGACGCAGCGCCTTTTCCAGATTCACCGCTGCGCCTTGTGCACCCAGTCCCACGGTGCAATTCAAGGTTTCCCGCGATACATCCACCGTGAAGGTGTTGCCGTCCAGAGCAATCACCGTCAGGCACACGCCATTCACCGCAATGCTGTCGCCCAACGCCACATCGCTCAAATCCAGCGCCTGCGTGGCAATTTCCAGCCGCAAACCGCCTTCCCGATCCGCCACGCGGGCAATTTGACCCACGTCGGCAATAATTCCGCTAAACATAATGACCTCAAAAAAATCTGCTACGCCAAAGACGCAGCAGCAAGGGGCGCGATTATAGCCGCCCCAACCAGTTCAAAACCGCAAAACAATCAGGGAATTTATTCCTGTCAGCGCCCAATGGGGTCGCTTCATGCGAAAATCAAGGCTTGCACAAACCCGACTATTTTAGTACAAATAGTATCCCAAGCCCATGATTTTTCAAGAACACTGGTCGCTTGGCCTCAATAAAAACCAACTGGACGGACACACTGACATGATCAAAGCCATTATTTTCGACGTAGATGGAACGCTGGCGGACACCGAAGACGGACACCGCCGCTCCTTTAACCAAGCCTTTGCCGAGAGCGGGCTGGACTGGCACTGGGACGTGCCGCTGTACGACAAGCTGCTGAAAGTGACCGGCGGCAAGGAGCGCATCAA
>DHYQ01000018.1:17154-18478 GCA_002414205.1 Gallionellaceae bacterium UBA5126
TTCGTGAAGCGCCTGCATGCCCTGAAAACCGAGCATTACACCCGGCTGCTCTCCACCGGCGAAATCCCGCTGCGCCCCGGCATCGCCCAACTGATCGCTGATGCCCGCCAACGCGGCATTCGTCTGGCGATTGCCACCACCACCACCCCAGCCAATGTCACCGCGCTGATTGAGCAAGGTCTGGGTGCGGATGGCATGAGCATCTTTGAATCCGTCGGCTGCGGCGACATCGTGCCCGCCAAAAAACCCGCGCCGGATATTTATTTCTGGGTGCTGAACGAAATGGGCCTGAAGGCCGACGAGTGCATCGCGCTGGAAGATTCCGAAAACGGCCTGCGTTCCAGCCTCGCTGCCGGGATTCGCACCTACGTCACCACCAACTTCTACACCCAGCATCAAAACTTCGACGGCGCTGCCGCCGTGTTTGATGACCTGAGTGATTTGCCTGCTTTCTACCGCGCCTGCGGGATTGCCTGAGAACGGGCTTGATGTCTGGTTGCGCGTCTGTGCGCGGCGAAACTGCCCGCGCCAATGCGCACTTGCAATAGATTCCGAACGACTTGCAACACGCAACCATCCATATCCGCAACCTGCCCGCCCGGTGTGCCGGCAGGCATGGCGGGCATTCACGGCACGCCGCGACTTTCCTGTGGCGTTTTGGCTCCAGGTGACATCACCACCACATCCGCTGCTTTTTGCGACACCTGAGTAGTGGTGTCGCTTTCCAGCCATTGTTCCATCCCGGCCATGACTTGCGCGTCCACCAGTCCGGCCATGCTCTGCAACTTGATACGGGCAATGATGTATTTGTAACGGGCCTCGGCAAGGTCGCGCTTAGTGGCGAACATTTGCTGCTCTGCTTGCAAAACGTCTACTAGGCTACGCGTTCCGGCCTGGACGCCTTTTTGCATGGACACCACCAATTTTTCCCCAGAACGCTCGGCTTTCTCCAAGGCAGCCATTTTGGCCAGATGGTGCGGTACCTCGCCATGCGTTTTCTGAAGCTGGGTCAGCAAGCGGCGCCGGGTTTCCTCCAGCTTGTTTTTCAGTTGCTCGACTTTCGCCTGACTTTTACGCGTATCGGCATCGACAGAACCCCCTGCAAACAACGGCAAATTAAATTGCACGCCGATCGAGCTGGTCTTGTACTCCATGTTGCCGTTATTGTTGAGCTGCGACAGATTGTCATTGGTACTAACACCTGCCGACGCCACCAAATCTACCGACGGATAATGTCCCGCGCGGGCTTTTTCCACCTCCGCCTCGGCAGAGGCAAGCTGCTGCCGCAGCGAGCTTAGCTCGGCGTTACGCCCTTCAACCAAGG
>DHYQ01000018.1:18553-22501 GCA_002414205.1 Gallionellaceae bacterium UBA5126
AGCCGCCGTACCTCCGTCACCGGACGACCAACCAGTGCTGCCAACTGTTGCAAGGATTCTTCGCCCTGATCTACGATTTCGAGTGTGGTTGCCTCCAGGACATCCAGCTTGGCCTGCGCTTCATCAATATCCGTCCGCGTGGCCGTCCCGGCTGCCAGCCCACGTATGAAGGCCTGTAGTTGCAGCATAATCGTCCGCTTCTGCGACGCCGCATTGCGCAACTGATCTTGCGCAAATAAAACCTCGCAGTAAGCCGACACCAGCTTGATGATCATTTCCTGACCAGCGGCCTGCGCATCCTGCTCGGCAGATTCCAGCATGCGCTCGGTTTGATCCATTTCAGCGGCAGCAGCAGGATGGTACAACGGCTGACGGAAGGTCAGGCTAAGCGTTCGGCTACGATAGGACAGGCTGTCCTGCTTCGGCCCCCCTCTCGGTTGCGGCGTGAGGCGTTCCAACCCCGCTTGGTTGCTACTGCCAGAAAGGGCGATATTGGGCAAAATTTTGGCTTGGGCGAGGTTGCTTTCTTCGCGCCGCAGTGCGACTCCGGCTTGCGCCACCTTCAAGGTTGGGTTATCTCGCACGGCGTCCAGATACAGCGAATACCAGCCATCGGCTGCCAGGGCTGGCAGTGGCAAAAGGCAAATCAAGCTACCGCACAACGCTCGCAGCCTCATCACGCCTCCTTAAAGGCAAAGTTCAGCCGCCTGAGCAACGGCTCCAGCAAATAGCGCAAGAAGGTGCGCTCACCGGTCTTGATGACGACATCTGCCGGCATCCCCGGCTGAACATGATGCGTTCCAAGCTGTTTCACCCCCTCCGGCGTCAGGCTAACGCGCACCAGATAGTAGCTTTGGTTTGTGACCTGATCGGTCAGCAAATCCGCTGCAACCGAAGTGAGCGTACCGGCCACCACCAGACTGGGATCATCATGAAAATTGGAGAAGTGCACATCCGCATGCAACCCTGTCCGCAGGCGGTCGCGCAGGTGCGGCGGCACCTGCGCCTCCAGCACCCAGCCCTCTTTCTCCGGGATGATGTCCATCAGACGACCACCGGGCGGAATCACCCCGCCTATGGTTTGCGTTTCCAGGCCCACTACAAAACCGGTCACTGGCGCCTTGATCTGGGTGCGCGCCAAGTCGCCGTCAGCCGATTTGAATTTTTCCGCATCCCCTTCGACTTCACGCCTAACTTCGGCCAACTGGGTATCAACTTCCTTATGCTCATCTTGCCCGCGTTGCATGCGCTTCATGCGCAGCTCGCCAATGGTACGCGTTGCGCGTTCCAGGTTGGCCTGCAAATCCTGTCGTTCAGCCTGCACTTGGGCTTGCATGCGCTCCAGTTCCCATTGTTTGTTGCGTGGGGCGTAGCCTTCGGCTACCAAGGCCTTGATACCAGCCAGTTCATCCTCAATCGCCGTGCGCTGCTGCTGCTTGGCGAGCAGTTGCTCCCGGTAACCTCGGATGGCCGCCTCCTGCCCCCGGATCGACTCATCAATGGCCGCCAATTCGCTGTGCAATGCCGCTTGGCGACTAAATAAAAGTTGACGCTGCGTTTCAATCTGCTGCCGCACCAACGGATCATGCTTGGCCGCCAATACATCCGGGTGAAAATCGATGCTGGCGGCACCATGTTGCTCGGCCAACAAGCGCGACTCCATTGCCCGCAAACCATAGTACTTCTGGCGTGACAACTCATAATCGGCGCGTGTCGAGGCATCATCCAACAAGGTCAGCGTCTCCCCAGCCCGCACAAACTGCCCTTCCTTGACCAACACCTGTTTGATAATGCCACCAGTCATGTGCTGGATAGTTTTACGCTTGCTTTCCACCGTCACCGTCGCTGTCACCGGTACGCCCTCATCCAGCGGGGCCAACAAAGCCCAAAGCATGAAACCGCCGCCACCCAAGAGCAGCCATAACCAACCGCGACGGATGGTCTGATCCACATCCGTCATGCCGACCTCATCACTACGGCCACTGAGCCAGCGTATGAACCACCGCATCACACCATCCCCCCGCGTGGCCGCGCTGCAACCGGCGGCATCGCTTGTGGCGACCGACCCGGCATAGCGGCGTTCGGTGCCCGCTGTGCTGCGGCTGCCCCCCCTGACTGGATCGCGGAAAGCACCTCTGCGGTCGGGCCAAAGGCTTGCACCGCCCCCTCGCGCAGCAACAGAATCTTATCGACCACAGTCACAATATTGGTGCGATGGGTCACCACCACTACCGTGCGCTGCATTTGCTTGAGCGATTGCATGGCTTTGAGTAACGCCACCTCGCCCATCTCATCCAGATTGGAATTCGGCTCATCCAAAACCAGCAACATCGGGTCACCATACAACGCCCGCGCCAGTGCAATGCGTTGCCGCTGCCCGCCGGAAAGGAAACCACCATCCACACCAATTGGCGTGTCATAGCCCTGCGGAAAATGCAAAATCATGTCGTGAACTCCGGCCATTTGGGCGGCACGCACCACTTTTTCCGCATCTACAGCGCCAAAACGGGCGATATTCTCGGCAATACTGCCTTCAAACAACTCAATATCCTGCGGTAGATAACCAATGTGCGGCCCAAGTTCTTCCTTGTTCCAGCTAAAAACATCCACCCCATCCAACCTGACTTTACCCATGATGGTCGGCCACACCCCGACCAATATGCGTGCAAGGCTCGACTTTCCCGATGCGCTGGGTCCAATCACCGCCACCACCTCGCCTTTGGCGATCGCAACGTTCAAACCCTTCAGTACCAGCACTTGCGTACCGGGCACCGTTGCGGAAACATTCTCCAGATGCACACTTCCCAATGGGGCGGGCAATGACATGGCGACCGGACGCGCCGGGAATGCCTCCAGCAGCTTTTCCAGACGCGTATAAGAACTCCGTGCAGACACCAACCCCTTCCAGGCACCAATAGCTTGCTCGACCGGCGATAAGGCGCGTCCCATCAAAATTGAAGCCGCAATCATGGCCCCCCCCGACATTTTGCCGTTAATGACCAACCACGCACCCAACCCCAACACCAACGACTGGATCGAAATACGCACAAACTTGGAAATCGCACCAATCCGCCCCGCACGATCGCTGGCGATTTGCTGCAACCGAATGCTCTCCTTATGCTTACCGTACCAACGCACCCGTAGGCCTGGTAACATTCCCATGGCCTCAATCACCTCAGCATTTTTCAGGCTGTTATTCGCCGAATTTGTCGCTTGTATCGCCGCCTTATTGGCATCTTCCAACGGTTGTCTGGTGAGTTTTTCAGTCAAATAGGTCAACCCAACCAACAGCAGCGCACCAAGGATCGCCAGCAAGGCCAACAGCGGATGCAGCAATGCGATCACGAGTAGATAAACAGGCAACCAGGGGGCGTCAAAAAAAGCAAGCAAGCCATTGCCTGACAAAAACTGGCGAACGTTATTCAAATCGTTCAAGGCTTGCGCCGGACTCCCACCTGCCTTGCGCAGTATGGATTCAAAACTGGCCGTAAAAACCCGATTTTTCAGCGCATCGTCCAAGTGTGCACTGGAACGTACCAGCAACTCGGAACGTATCCACTCCAAGCCGCCCATCAGCACATACAGAAACAGCAGCAATAACGTCAACATCAACAAGGTCCACTCGTTGCGACTGGCCAGCACCCGGTCGTACACCTGCATCATGTACAACGACGGCACCAGCATCAGCATGTTGATGAAAAAACTGAATATCCCTGCCGACATAAAAATTCGGCGCATCAACTTCAATGCGCCGAAAAGTTCCGAGTTTTGATTGCCGTCAGAGAATCTCATTGTCACTCATTTCATGCTTTATCATTTCCAAAAAAAACGTACTCGCAATATCGAACCCGGAATATACGTGGTAACCGGGTTGAGTGCAGCGAAAAACGAGACCCCAGCCCGGCATCAGGCTCCGAATACCACCAAATTTTCTGCCGCCAATGTTGC
>DHYQ01000031.1:0-8032 GCA_002414205.1 Gallionellaceae bacterium UBA5126
GCGCAGCAGTTGCACAAGCACCGCGAGCTGGATCACCAGCATCTGGACATCCCCGCCACCATCCAGCGCACCATCGCCGCGCAGGGCGCGTTTACCCCGGTGTTCCGCGCCCACAAGGCGCTGCCGGAATACTTGGTGCTAATCGACCGTGCCAGCTACCGCGACCAGCACAGCCAGATGGTGGATTTGCTGCTGCAAAAGCTGCTGGACTATGGCCTGTACATCGAGCGCTACTACTTCGACGCCGACCCGCGCCGCTGCTACGCCGCCAACCAGCCCGCCGTGCCGCTGCGTCTGGATAGCCTGCAAGCGCGCTACCCGCAACACCGTTTGCTGCTGTTTGCCGACAGCCGCCACTTCTTCGACCCGCTGGGCCGTCCCGCGCCCTGGTTGGCCAAACTCCAGCACTGGGCGCAGCCGGTGTTGTTCACCCCCAGCCCGCAATGGGACTACTACACCGCCGCGCTGGAGCAGGCCGGATTCGCCCTGTTCACCACCGGCCAGGCCGGGCTGGCGCAACTGGTGGCCCATCTGGCGCGCAGCGACCTGCGCCGCCAGCGCGTGGCCGACGACGGCTATCCCGACTTGCTGCAACAACGCCCGCTGCGCTTTGTCGAACGCCACACCCCCGCCCCGGCCACGGTCGAAGCCCTGCTGGCGCAACTCACCGCCTACCTCGGCACAGACGGCTACCACTGGCTGTGCGCCCTGGCGGTCTATCCCGAACTGCACTGGCAACTCACCCTCGGCCTGGCCCCCGACTGCGACCAGCAAGAAACCCTGCTGCTGAAACTCACCCGCCTGCCCTGGCTGCGCCACCACTACCTGCCCGACTGGCTGCGCCGCGTCCTGCTCACCCGCTTGCCCGCCGCGCAGCAAGCCCGTTTGCGGCAAGACGTGGAACAACTGCTGGGCGCGCTACAAGAAAAATCCAATCACCCCGATGACCTGCCCCTGCCCGTCGCCCGCCACAGCCTGCGCGAACGCTTTGGACAGGAACACCCGCTGCAAGACGCGGTGTTTCTGGACTTTATGCGTGGGGAATTGTCGGTACAGGCTGGGTTGCCTGCGCACCGGCGTTGGCCGGTTTATTTGTTGCTGTTGGCGGGAGGGCTGGCGGTCAGCGGCTATTATGGCTGGCGCACGCCGCCCAAGGTTGAATCGCCGCCTGCGCCCACGCCAGTGGAGAAACCGCCAGTGGAACAGCACAAGGAGCCGCCCAAACCGCCTGTGCAAAAAAACTCTGATCCGGTGGCGGCACCGCCGCTCAAAACACCGGCTTCCCCGGTGCTGCCCGCTTCACCCGTGCAGGACTTGCCATTGAAGGACAAATACCCCGCACAACCGCCAACTGATAACGCCCCTGCACAAGTGTCAGGCGTTTTGCCGCCGCAAGAACCAGCGCCGCCAATGGTGCCGCAAAGTCTGGGCAAGGTCAGCATCGAGATGGTGCGCATCCCCGCCGGGAAATTCATCATGGGCTGTCAGGATGGACGGGACAAGGACTGTCAAAGTGACGAAAGCCCTGCGCACGGCGTGAGCCTTTCGGCATTTGAGCTAGGTAAATACGAAGTCACGCAAGGGCAATGGAAAGCGGTGATGGGCAGCAACCCTAGTTATTTCAAGGACTGCGGCGATACCTGCCCGGTAGAGAATGTCAGTTGGAACGACATCAAAACCTTTATCGAAACACTGAACCAAAAAACCGGCAAGCAGTACCGCCTACCGAGTGAGTCGGAATGGGAATACGCCTGTCGAGCGGGCAAGGACAGCAACTACTGCGGTGGAAATGATGTTAATGCGGTAGCGTGGTACGGGGCATACACCGGCGGCAACAGTGAAAAGACCACAAATCCCATAGGTCGCAAAGCCGCCAACGCTTGGGGTCTGTACGACATGAGCGGCAACGTATGGGAATGGGTACAAGACAGCTACGCCAATTACAACAACGCCCCCAGTGACGGCAAGGCTTGGGAGGGGGCACGCGCTGATGCGCGTGTGTTGCGCGGCGGTTCCTGGGACAGCAATCCACAGAGTGTCCGCGCCGCCATTCGGATCGACCTCACACCGTCGGATCGGTACGGCAGCGCAGGTTTCCGTCTCGCCAGGACGCTCCCGTAGCGTATGCGTAGGGAGCTTATGGTTTGGTTTTTTACCCTTTTACCCTTAAAAACTACCCGCCAGCTTGGGGTAAAACCAAACAACCGTTGCGCCCCTGCCGTCATACCGGCGCAAGCCGGTATCCAGACAAAAAATAACGCCTCGCGTAGCGAGACCGCATTGGTTTTGTCCGCTGCGCGGGATTTTTGTTTTGCTGGGTTCCGCCCTGTGTCGTGGCACGGGGTGACGCGCCGGAACGACGGGCCAGCGGGTTTGGGGGCGCAGCCCCCAAAAAATTTTTTGGGATTTTGGGTAGGGTGCAATAAGCCGTAGGGTGCAATAAGCGTAAGCGCATTGCACCAAATTCCCCGCATCGCCCCATTTTTCCATCCATGCCGCTTTGGCATGGGATTGGGTGGTCATGGGTGGGGCATTGTGGTGCCATGCGCGGGATTGGTATGGGGTGGGGATTGGTGCAATGCGCTTACGCTTATTGCACCCTACGGTGGCGGGGGCTTGGGGTGATTGGTGCAATGCGCTTCGCTTATTGCACCCTACGCTTAATTGCACCCTACGTTTAATTGCACCATGACGAAATGGCGTGGACTGGAGGATGGTATGCCGGAATATCGTCGGATTTGGCAGCCGGGTGGGACGTATTTTTTCACCGTCACGTTGTTGCAACGACATGGGAATGATTTGCTGGTGCGGCATGTTGAGGCGTTGCGGGCGGCGGTGCGCAAGGTGCGGGCGCGGCATCCGTTTGTGATTCATGCCTGGGTGGTGTTGCCGGAGCATTTGCATTGTGTGCTGGAATTGCCCGCCGGGGATGCGGATTATGCGACGCGCTGGCGGTTGATCAAAATCGCGTTTTCTCAAGCCGTGCCGCCCGGTGAGTGGCTATCTGCCGGACGCGCCAAACGCGGGGAGCGAGGCATCTGGCAACGGCGCTATTGGGAACATCTGATCCGCGACGAGGCAGATTATCAGGCGCATCTGGATTATGTGCATTTCAACCCGGTCAAACACGGCTATGTGCCCCGCGCCGCCGATTGGCCGTATTCCACCTTTTCAACGTTGGGTCGCGGCGGGCGTGTATCCCACCGATTGGGCAGGCGGGGAATCAACCTTGGAATGCCCGGAGTAGGCTGCCGTAGGGTGCAATAAGCGAAGCGCATTGCACCAATAACCTTGGTGTAATGTGTGGGGAATGGTGCAATGCGCTTCGCTTATTGCACCCTACGGGATGGCGATTTTCGGGGGTTATCCCAGCCGTTCGATCTGGCTTTGCGCCTGTGCCTGATGTGCGGCGAGGGCTTGCAAACAGGGGGTGAAGCGCGGGCTGGGGCCGTGTTGCAATCGTTGCAGCCAGTCGCGGGCAAGGCTGGCGGCTTGTCGCCAGGTGGCGTGGGGGATGGCGGGGTGCAGATTGATGGCGGGCAGGGTGTCGGGCAGGCCGCCGCCGCTGCGTGGGGCGAAGGCCATCGGACTCATGTCGTAGGCGGGGGCGAGCTGGTAGGGCGCGTCGCCGAGAAAGGACAGGTTGCCGTGGTGCATGTCGCTGTTGCCGATCAGGCTGTCGAAGGCCCACAGCAGGGCGGCGGCTTGCGCGGCTGGCGGCGCGATGTGGCGCTGGGCGGCCAGGCGCTGGGTGAGCACGGGCCAGCCGCCGCGTGCCGAGTCCGACAAATTCGGCATTCAACGCCGCCAGCGAGAACAGGGCGCGGCGGCCCAGTGCGCCCACGCGGTCGAAGCGTGCCACTTCCAGAAAGCGTTGCCCGGCGTAGTCCAGCACCCGGCTTTGCGGCGGCGGCGACCCCGGCGTCGCGCAGGGTGGCCAGCGCCAGATGCTCGGCCAGCAGCAAGTCGCGCCAGCGCTCGCTGACCGGGCTGTTTTCGGCTTCGCTGAATTTCACCAGCACGGCACGCGGGCCATCTTCGCTTTGGCGGTAGCAGGTGAATTTGGGTTGCTCGCCGCCTGCCGAGGAGCCGGGGCTTTCGCCTTGTGCGGCGGCTTGCGCCAGTCGGGCGTAGTGCTCGGCCAGCGCGTCTTCGGCAACCGGCTGCGGCGCGGCGGCTGACAAAAATTGTGCCCGCGCTTCCTCGCCCAGCAGCCAATTCCCCACCGCGTCGTGCCCATGTGCCAGCAAGGCACGCAGGGCGTGGCTGTCGTTCCAGTCACTCAGGCGGGTGGGCAGGCCCAGTGCGGCGCTATGCCGGGCAGCGTAGGCCCGGCCCAAATAGCCTTGCGGTCGCATGTCCGCCAGCCACCAGGGCAAACCGTCGCTGTGGCGGGTCTGGCCGTTTTCCAGTCGCAACACAAAACCGGCAGGCCGCACCGGCAGCAGTGTGCCTTGCGGATGCAAACAACCGGCCTCATCCACCCGATACACGGCAATGTCCGGCAGGCCGCGCACGCTGTCGCGCAGGGCATACTGAATAGATCGCGCCGCACCGATACGCACCACCTCGTCGCCCAGCTTGGCCAGTTCGCGGGACAGCGTTGGCTGGCTAATTGCCATATTTTCAATAAGTTGTCGCGCCGTGAGTGGCCCGGAGAGCAACTGCAAGCGCAAGGTGTCGGCGAGTGAAGTCATGGGTTTGAATGGATATGTGAATAGATTTGCGCATGGATTTTAACAAAAAACCCCGCGTAACACCGCTCGCCGCATGGCACTTTTCTTTTCCGCCCGTCCCCGCCAAAATGTCGCCCTATTTTTGCGAGGCCACCATGAGCGAAGAAAATTTCCCCAAACAATTACATGCCATCAATCGCGTGACGATTTCGGCGATGTTGTGGCTGAACGGCATTGCCCACATCATCATCGGCTTGGCGCTGGCGTTGTCGGTGTTGATGTTTACCTGGCTGTTTTTCACCGATTTGCGCGAGGCGGTGGAGGCGAATAATTTGGTGCATGGCTTCCTGCACTCGCTGGGCACATTGATGCTGTTGTGGACGGTGTCGTCGCTGATTACCGCCGAGATTCGCTATCTGGAAGGCGGCAAGCTGGAGGTGGACACCTTTGTGGTGGTGGCGCTGGTGGGGATGTTGCGCAAGGTGATTACCTTGCCGGTGCTGGAAAAGGCCCCGCCGATGAATGAGGTGATTTTGTGGGAAGGCGGGGCGCTGTTGCTGGGGGTGTTGTATCTGGTGGTGCGCAAGGCACAGCGACAACCCGCCGAAAGCGCGTCCAGCGGCTCGGCCCCTTGATGCGCGCATTGATAAAATCGGGCGCGCTCGTTAAACTCCCCGCCCATTTTTACCCTTTCGGGGCTGCGCCCTGCTGGATACGGTCATGACTCAGGCTTTCAAACTCAAAGTGGCGAATTTGCCGGTGTGGGTGCTGCATGTGCAAACCCTGCAAGCGACGCTGATTGCGCGCCAGTTGCAGACGCATTTGCAGCAGACGCCGGACTTTTTTTCCAATACGCCGGTGGCGCTGGGCTTGTCGGCACTAAACCCGGAGGCGCAGCCGGATTTTGCCGCGCTGCTGCAACTGTTGTCGCAACATGGTTTGCGGCTGGTCGGCGTGCAAGGCGGCAGTCCGACGCAACAGGCGGCGGCGGTGGCCGCTGGCTTGGCCGTCTTCGCCGATGCCCCCGCCAACCGCAGTGCCGCCGCGCCATCCAGTGCGCCCTCCCCTGCCCTGGTGATCGACAAGCCGGTGCGTGCCGGACAGAAAATCTATGCCGAAAATGCCGATCTGGTGGTGCTGGCGATTGTGAACGCCGGGGCTGAGTTGATTGCTGACGGCGACATCCATGTGTATGGGCCGCTGCGCGGGCGCGCCATGGCCGGGGCACGCGGCAACCGTCAGGCGCGGATTTTTGTGCAGGGCATGGAGGCGGAATTGCTGTCCATTGCCGGGTGCTTCCAGATGTTCGAGGACGGCATTCCTGCTGATGTGCGTGGCAAGCCGGTGCAAATTTATCTCAATCCGGCGGAAGAGCTGGTCATCGAACGCTGGTAACGGCCCGGGGCTGAATTGCTGTTAAAATGCGCACCTTATTGTTTAGGAATCAAAAACGTGTCTAAAGTCATCGTGGTAACGTCGGGTAAGGGCGGGGTCGGCAAGACCACCACCAGTGCCAATTTTTCCAGCGGCCTGGCCCTGCGCGGCAAACGTACTGCCGTCATTGATTTTGACGTGGGTCTGCGCAACCTCGATTTGATTATGGGCTGCGAACGGCGCGTGGTGTACGACATCATCGACGTGATTAATGGCGAAGCCACCTTGAAGCAGGCGCTAATCAAAGACAAAAACTGCGAAAACCTCTACGTCCTGGCCGCCTCGCAAACCCGCGACAAAG
This sequence comes from Gallionellaceae bacterium UBA5126, assembly GCA_002414205.1. GTDB lineage: Bacteria > Pseudomonadota > Gammaproteobacteria > Burkholderiales > Gallionellaceae > Gallionella. The sequence goes on from DHYQ01000031.1 coordinate 6,412, forward strand.
ATGCGCTGACGCTGGAAGGCGTAGAACGTATCCTGAACGAGTTGAAGGAAACCTTTGACTGCGTCGTATGTGATTCGCCTGCCGGGATTGAATCCGGCGCGTTTATGGCCATGTATTTCGCCGATGAAGCGCTGGTCGTCACCAACCCGGAAGTCTCCTCGGTACGCGATTCCGACCGCATTCTGGGCATCATGGCTGCCAAATCCAAACGCGCCGTGGAGGGCCGCCCGCCCATCAAGGAGCACCTGCTGATTACCCGCTACGACGTGAAACGCGCCGCCTCGGAAGAAATGTTGAAAGTGGAAGACATCGAGGACATGCTGCGCATCCCGCTGATTGGCGTGGTGCCAGAATCCGAATCGGTGCTGGCGGCCTCCAACTCCGGCGTCCCGGCCATCCACGAAAAGAGCGATGTGGCCGAAGCCTACAAGGATGTGGTGGCCCGTTTTCTGGGTGAAGACGTGCCGATGCGCTTCACCACCTACACCAAGGCGGGCTTTTTCAAACGCCTGTTCGGAGAGCGCTAACATGTCATTGTTCGATGGTTTGATCGACTACTTACGCGGCGATGACAAAAAATCCGCTGCCAAGGCCAAGGAGCGCTTGCAGTTCGTGCTGGTACATCGCCGTGCCAACCGCGACGTTGCGCCACCGTCCTATCTCCCTGCACTGCAAGAAGAGCTGTTGGCCGTCATCGCCAAATATGTGCCCGTGGATCGCAGCGCCATGACCGTACAGGTTGGACGGCGCGACGACATGGATGAATATGATGTGCTGGAATTAAATATCACCCTGCCAGATACCAGCCGGAATTGAGTACCGTCAACCCGTCGGGCGAAGCGCGACCTTCGCCCCGCCGCCTTTCCCGCCGCATGTCGCCCGCGCAAGTGCTTCGCCCCAGTCCCGCTTTTTTCGTCACACGACCACAAGCCTGAAAAGCCCGTCCATACTGTATTACCGCTGTTTTCAACCCCAAGGCCGGTGCCTAAAAAACCCGCTCCACATTACACGGTAAATCTGCGACAATCCGCGCCTTTTCCGGGCTTTCGGCCTGAATTTCTCCCAAGGAGTTTGCAATGAAATTTCGTTTTCCCATCGTCATCATCGACGAAGATTTTCGTTCTGAAAACGCCAGCGGTCTGGGTATTCGCGCCCTCGCTGCCGCGCTGGAGAAGGAAGGCATGGAGGTGCTGGGCGTCACCAGCTATGGCGACCTGACCTCGTTTGCCCAGCAGCAAAGCCGCGCCTCGGCTTTTTTGCTGTCGATTGATGATGAAGAATTCGGCGGCGGCAGCGTGGAAGAAACCGAAGCCGCGCTGAAATCACTGGCGGCCTTTGTGGAGGAAATTCGCTTCAAGAATGCCGACATCCCGATTTATTTGTACGGCGAAACGCGCACCTCGCGCCATATTCCCAACAGCATTCTGCGCGAACTGCATGGCTTTATTCACATGCACGAAGACACGCCGGAATTCGTGGCGCGCCATATCATCCGCGAAGCCAAGTCTTATCTGGATTCGCTGGCCCCACCCTTCTTCCGCGCCCTGCTACACTACGCCCAAGACGGCTCTTATTCCTGGCACTGCCCCGGTCACTCCGGTGGCGTGGCCTTTCTGAAGTC
>DHYQ01000031.1:8087-15202 GCA_002414205.1 Gallionellaceae bacterium UBA5126
TTTGGCGAAAACATGCTGCGCGCCGACGTGTGCAATGCCGTGGATGAACTGGGTCAATTGCTGGATCACACCGGCCCGGTAGCCGCTTCGGAGCGCAATGCGGCGCGGATTTTCAACGCCGATCACCTGTTTTTTGTCACCAATGGCACCTCGACGTCCAACAAGATCGTCTGGCATTCCATGGTTGCGCCGGATGACATCGTGGTGGTGGATCGCAACTGCCACAAGTCCAATTTGCACGCCATCATCATGACCGGGGCGATTCCGGTGTTTCTGATGCCCACGCGCAACCACTACGGCATCATCGGCCCGATTCCGCAGTCGGAATTCGACATGGTCAACATCCAGAAAAAAATCGACGCCAATCCCTTTATCAAGGACAAGAGCAAGAAGCCGCGTATTCTGACCCTGACCCAGAGCACCTACGACGGCGTGGTGTATAACGTGGAAACCATCAAGAAAATGCTGGATGGACGCATCGACGCGCTGCATTTCGATGAGGCCTGGTTGCCGCATGCCGCCTTCCATGAGTTTTACAAGGACATGCATGCCATTGGCAAAGACCGCCCGCGTCCCAAGGATTCCATCATTTTCTCCACCCAATCCACGCACAAGCTGCTGGCCGGTTTGAGTCAGGCGTCGCAGATTCTGGTGCGCGATTCGGAAAGCTACAAACTGAACGAGCACACCTTCAACGAGGCGTTTTTGATGCACACCTCGACCTCGCCGCAATACGCGATCATTGCCTCCTGCGACGTGGCCGCCGCCATGATGGAACCCCCCGGCGGCACCGCGCTGGTGGAAGAATCCATTGCCGAGGCCATTGATTTCCGCCGCGCCATGCGCAAGGTGGATGAGGAGTTCGGCAAGGACTGGTGGTTCAAGGTGTGGGGGCCGGACAACATTGCGGAGGAAGGCATCGGCTCACGCGAGGACTGGGTGCTGCACCCCGAAGACAAGTGGCACGGTTTTGGCAAACTGGCCAACGGTTTCAACATGCTGGATCCCATCAAGGCCACGGTGATTACTCCGGGCTTGGGCGTGGACGGCGACTTTGACGACAGCGGCATTCCGGCGGCAATGGTGACCAAATACCTGGCCGAACACGGCGTGATTGTGGAAAAGTGCGGCCTGTACAGCTTCTTCATCATGTTCACGATTGGCATTACCAAGGGGCGCTGGAACACACTGGTGACCGCCTTGCAGCAGTTCAAGGACGATTACGACAAAAATGCCCCGCTATGGCGCATTTTGCCGGAATTTGTTGCCAAGCATCCGCGCTACGAGCGCACCGGCCTGCGCGACCTGTGCCAGCAGATTCACGACGCCTACAAGGCCAACAACGTGGCCAAGATGACCACCGAGATGTATTTGTCCGACATGCAACCGGCCATGAAGCCATCCGACGCTTTTGCGCGCATGGCACATGACGAGGTAGAGCGCGTGGAAATCGATCAACTGGAAGGCCGTGTTACTGCCGTGTTGTTGACGCCTTACCCGCCCGGTATTCCACTGTTGATCCCCGGCGAGATTTTCAACAAACCGATTGTCGATTACGTGCGCTTCGCCCGCGATTTCAACCAGAAATTCCCCGGCTTTGAGACCGACGTGCATGGCTTGGTTTCGGAAGTCGTCGATGGCGAGAAACGCTATTTTGTGGATTGTGTGCGGTAAAATCAGCGAAACTGGCACAAAAAAACCGTTGCAACCCGCAACGGTTTTTTATTCGCCCATGAACTCGGCATCATATAGCAAGATGGTATCGCGCCCCGCGCCCTTGGCTTGATACATGGCCATGTCCGCGTGTTTGACCAACTCTTTTTCCGTCAGGCCATGCTCAGGATAGAGCGCCACCCCGATACTGCCAGAAATTTTCGCCGGATTTCCCATTAAATCAAAAGGTTGATTCAGTGCATATAGCAATTTTTCGGCGGCAAAGATCGCATCCTGTGCCACCTCGATATGCGACAACAAGACCAAGAATTCATCTCCACCCATACGGGCCAGACTATCCGATTCGCGTAAACAGTGTTGCATACGTTTTGCCACTTCGCGCAGCAGTAAATCACCAGCATCATGACCCAAGGTGTCGTTAACTGCCTTGAATTTATCAAGATCAATAAACATCAAGGCCAAACGACCATGATTACGCCGCGCCAATGCCAACGCATGATGCAAATGCTCGGTAAACAAGGTGCGATTGGGTAGATTGGTCAACGCATCGTAATGCGCGAGGTGATACATCTGCGCTTCGGCCTGCTTTTCCTGGGTAATATCATCGTAAATAGCCACTAAATCCTCGTTGGCCAAGCGATAGATATAATACTCACGCCAACCATTATGCCAACCACGCTGATAACTGACTGCCGGCAAATGTTCCGATGCGCCCAAGTCAAACACCCGCTGCAAAGCATTCAGGACCCCACTACGCTGCATTTCCGGGAAAATGCTCAGCGCATCTTTGCCCAGCACTTGCTCCCGGCCCAATTCTTCCAAACGTTCCGCCGCACGATTGAATTCCACGATGGTAAATTGCCCCTGGCACACACGGAATACCACCACACCACTGCTAAGATTCTCAAACATCTCTTTCAGGCGGGCTTCTCGTTCACGTAACAATGCTTCAGTACGACGACGCTCGGTAATATCACGTACCACACTGAGTATCAGCGTTTGACCCTGCGAATGCGTCACACGGGCATTGACCTCCACCGGCATTAAACTACCATCCTGACAACGGTGCACAGACTCAAAAAAAGCACTTTCTTCCTGCACAATCTGCGCTAAACGCTGAGGAAAATCCGCTGCGCCATGCAAATCTGCCAAGTTCATGCCCAACAGGGTCTCCCGATCATAGCCGCGCGATTTGTAAGCAGCTTCGTTCAAGTAGACAATATTTCCCTGCAAATCCACTAGAAAAACAGTATCTGAGGTACTGTTCAATAACTGGGCACTTAAACGCAGCTCTTCATTCACTTTCTTGCGGCGGGAAATATCATGTACAAAACCATACATGCTGCCGCCCTGATCTTCGCTGTGATTGATGCTGATTTCCACATCCACCCAATAGTCATCACGACATTGCAAACGGGTTTCAAAACGATTGCGCTCGACGGAATGCAGTTGCTGTAGCCACCCTTCCAGCGACATCGCCGGATCGAGTACATCGCGCATATTCAGCGCTAATAATTGCTCCCGACTGTATCCCAACAACAAGCAGTAAGCCTCATTTACCTCCTGAAACCGCCCCTCTTTATCCACCAACCAAAAGCCATCCAGAGAGCTATGTATGATCTTTTTGAACCGCTCTTCCTTGTTGCGCAACAAAATCGCCTTCATGTGCTCATGCGCTCGCACGTGCATGGTCATAGGCCGAAATAACAGAAAATACAAGGCAGGTGCCACGAGAATGGCCGATAAGGTGCCATCCATGATGGCATTGTTAATCTCGGACAAACCAGGCACATATAGCAACAGCCAAGACACTGTGGTCTCGGCGGTAAACACCGCCAGCGCAACAATCAACAGGACAAAGGCTGGGGAGCGCATGGTAATGGGTCAGGTACGCTCGAACCACGCAATGGATTCGACATGCGACGTGTGCGGGAACATATTCATCACCCCAGCGGATTTCAACGTATAGCCATTGCTTTTCAGTACTGCGGCATCCCGTGCCAGTGTTGCCGGGTTGCAAGAGACATACACGATACGTCGTGGGGCATTTTCTCCTACGAGCGCCTTGACCAACTCGATGGCGCCGTCGCGCGGGGGATCAATCAACAACTTGTCGAATCGGCCTAGTGCAGCGAATTTTTCCGGAGTAATTTCAAACAAATTCATAGCCATGAATTCAGTTTGTGCACCGAGGCCATTGAAATCCGCATTTTGCCGTGCCCGCCGCACCAGTGCCTCGCTACCTTCAATCCCCAACACATGGGCGCCGCTGCGGGCGATCGGCAGCGTAAAGTTGGCCAGACCACAGAACAAGTCGGCAATATGTTCGCCTGGCTGTGGATCAAGCAAGCGCAAGGCGCGCTGAATCATGACCCGGTTGATGCCGCTATTCACTTGGGTGAATTCAGTTGGCGCAAACGGCATGGTGACGTTGAATTCCGGCAACGTGTATTGCAACGGCGGGGCATCCAGCGGATAGAAAGGGCGCACGGTTTCCGGGCCTTTAGACTGATACCAGAATTGCACCCCGTGTGTATCGGCAAAGGCACGCAATAAGTCCTCATCCTGCGCCGAAGGTTGCTCCAGAATGCGCAACACCAGTACATACACGTCGTCACCTACTGCCACTTCGATTTGCGGAATGCCGCGACGGATGGACAAGCGATAGATCAGCTCGGACAAATCTGGCAGCAAAGTACCTATTTTTGGGGTTAAAATCTCGCAACGGCGCATATCTGCAATAAAACTGCTGCGTTTTTCGTGAAAACCAACCAGGACTCGATCCTTTTTTTCCACATAGCGCACCGACAAACGCGCACGTTCACGGTAGCCCCATGTTTGCCCATAGATTGGCGGCAGAATGCTTTCCGGCTGGAGTTTGCCAATATGCACGAAATTATCTTCCAAAATGCGCTGCTTAACGGCGACTTGAGCACTCGGTTCCAGATGTTGCATCGCGCAACCACCACAAATACCAAAATGAATACATTTAGGTTGAACACGCAGCGATGTCGCGCTCAAAACGCGCTCAACCTGCGCCATCTCAAAACTGGGTTTTTTACGGTAGGAAGAATAGGTGACGGTTTCGCCTATCAACGCACCTTCAATAAAGATCACCTTGCCATCAGCATGCGCCACCCCGCGCCCATCCTGATCCAGTGCAACTACTTGGACGATTTTTTCTGCCATCATAAATTTCTTGAATACACAAAAAGAGTTGCCGTTCACTACGGCAACCACACGGGTAAAATTTTAACAGTATTTTGCGCTTAAATGCGCCAGCTACGCTGACGTCAGCCTGAGGCGACGCATCCAAACGCAATGTTCTAGGCTAGAATAGCCGCGCTTTTTCCTAATAACTAGAAAGTACCTCTCATGAGCAGAAAATACTTTGGAACGGATGGCGTCAGAGGCCGTGTCGGCGAGCATCCCATTACCCCACAATTCGTCATGCAACTGGGCTACGCCGCAGGCAAAGTCCTGGCCCATGCCCAGCACACGGAACACCCCGCCGTCTTGATTGGCAAAGACACCCGTATCTCCGGCTACATGCTGGAATCTGCCTTACAAGCGGGCTTGATCGCTGCCGGGGTGGATGTGTATCTGGCAGGCCCACTCCCCACGCCGGGCGTGGCCTATCTGACCCGCGCCCTGCGTCTGCAAGCCGGCATCGTCATTTCCGCCTCGCACAATCCCTATTATGACAACGGCATCAAGTTTTTCTCCGCACAAGGCAGCAAGCTACCGGACGACATCGAAACGGCGATTGAACAAGAACTGGAGCGTGGCATGTCCACGCATACCTACGACGAACTGGGCAAAGCCAAACGCTTGCCAGATGCGGCTGGGCGCTATATCGAATTCTGCAAAAGCACCTTCCCGAATGAGCTGGATCTGCGCGCACTGAAAATCGTGGTGGATTGTGCTCATGGCGCCACTTACCAAGTAGCCAGCGCGGTGTTCCACGAACTGGGCGCGGAAGTCATTACCATCGGCGGCCAACCCAATGGCATCAATATCAATGATGGTTATGGCGCCACCGCACCGCGTGCGCTACAACAGGCTGTGCTGGAGCAGCAGGCGGATTTGGGCGTTGCGCTGGACGGCGATGGCGACCGCCTCATTATGGTAGACAACCAAGGCAAGCTGTATGATGGCGACCAGCTACTGTATGTCATTGCCAAGCACCGCTCCAATCAGGGGCGCCTGCAAGGTGGCGTGGTGGGGACGCTCATGACGAATCTGGGGTTTGAGCATGCGATGCAGCGCTTGGACATTCCCTTCCTACGCGCCAAGGTCGGCGATCGCTATGTCACCGAATTGCTGCTACAAAACGGCTGGCAACTCGGCGGGGAAAATTCTGGCCATATTTTGTGCCTAGGCCAACATAGCACCGGCGATGGCATTATCTCTGCCCTGCAAGTCATGACCGCCCTGTGTGCCAGCCAGAAAACCTTGGCGGAAGCGACCGCCGATTTGACCATGTATCCACAGGTACTGCTGAACGTGCGCATCAAAAAGGGACAGGATTGCCTGCAACATCCTGCCGTCAAAGAAGTGGTGACCCAATCGGAAGCACGCTTGGCAGGACGAGGGCGCGTACTGCTACGCCCCTCCGGCACCGAGCCACTACTGCGCGTCATGGTGGAAGGTGAGGACGGCATCTTGGTCGAAGCCTGCGCACAACGCATTGCCGATGTGATACGCGGCTTGGTTGGTTAAGCGACGACGACATCAAGGCCATAAAAAACCCCGCCGAGGCGGGGTTTTGTTTTATTGCTGCTCGGTTGCGGCAACCGGAGCGGCGGGTTCCGGCGCTTTTTCCGGCGGCGGCAACAGGGCGCGCATGCTGAGTTTCATCTTGCCCTTGTCGTCGATTTCCAGCACTTTGACCTTCACGACCTGGCCTTCCTTCAGGTAATCGCCGACCGCCTTGACGCGTTCGTGGGCGATTTGCGAGATGTGCAGCAGACCGTCCTTACCAGGCAGGATGTTGATCAGCGCGCCGAATTCCAGCAGTTTGACCACGGGGCCTTCATACACCTTGCCCACTTCCACGTCGGCCACGATGTCAGTGATGCGCTGCTTGGCGGCGGCACCGCTTTCGCCGCTGGTGCAGGCGATGGTGATGTTGCCGTTGTCGTCGATGTCAATTGTGGTGCCGGTTTCTTCGGTAATGGCACGAATCACCGCACCGCCCTTGCCAATCACTTCGCGGATTTTGTCAGGATGAATCTTCATCTTGATCATGCGCGGCGCGTATTGCGACACGTCTTCACGCGGCGCAGGCTGCGCGGCCTTCATCAGACCGAGGATGTGCATCCGGCCTTCCCGCGCCTGACTCAGCGCGGCCTGCATGATGTCCTTGGTGATGCCGTTGATCTTGATGTCCATTTGCAGCGCGGTCACGCCAGTTTCGGTACCGGCCACCTTGAAGTCCA
>DHYQ01000031.1:15243-15967 GCA_002414205.1 Gallionellaceae bacterium UBA5126
CCCAGGTGATCTTCGTCACCCAGAATGTCGGTCAGCACGGCAAAGCGATTGCCTTCCTTGATCAAGCCCATGGCAATCCCGGCCACATGCGCCTTCAGTGGCACACCGGCGTCCAGCAGCGACAGACAGCCGCCGCAGACGGAAGCCATGGAGCTGGAGCCGTTGGATTCGGTGATTTCCGACACCACGCGCAGGGCGTAGCCGAATTCCTCTTCGCTTGGCAATACCGCCGCCAAGGCGCGCTTGGCCAGACGACCGTGGCCGATTTCGCGGCGCTTGGGCGAGCCAACACGACCGGTTTCGCCGGTGGAGAACGGTGGGAAGTTGTAATGCAGCATGAAGCGGTCGGCGTATTCGCCTTGCAGCGCATCTACTTTTTGCGCATCGCGCAGGCTGCCCAAGGTGGCCACCACGATGGCTTGGGTTTCGCCACGGGTAAACAGGCTGGAGCCGTGGGTACGCGGCAGCAGGCCGTTGCGGATGGTAATCGGGCGCACGGTGCGGGTGTCGCGGCCATCAATACGTGGCTCGCCGTTCAGAATCTTGCCGCGCACGATGCGGGCTTCCAGCGCGCTGAACAAATCCGACACTTGGTTGCGGTTGCTTTCGTCAGTCACCAACGCAGCCATCACCTTGTCGCGCACGACATTAACGGCCACGGTACGATCCTGCTTGGAGCGAATGGCGTAGGCGGCTTCCAACTCGGCTTCGGCCAAGGCGTTGA
>DHYQ01000023.1 GCA_002414205.1 Gallionellaceae bacterium UBA5126
TCCAACTGAGCGGAGCCACCTCTTAATCGCCCTTTTTTCGTTGCCAAATCGTGCGGTTACGCTGCGCTAACCGCACCTACACCACGCCAGATTTCCCTCACATCGCCCTAACCTTAACCTGTTTCCCCTTCACCTTGCCCGCATTCAGTTTGCGCACGGCGGCTTGGGCGATGTGCCTATCGACGGCGACGTAGGTGGTGAATTCCGTCACGGTGATTTTGCCGATTTGTTCTTTTTGAAAACCCGCTTCGCCGGTGAGTGCGCCCAGCACGTCGCCGGGGCGGATTTTTTCTTTGCGGCCTCCGAGGATTTGCAGTGTCGCCATGGGCGGGACCAGCGGCTCGCTGTCATCGGCTTGCAGTTCGGCCAGGTCATGCCATTCCGGTTCGATTTTCATCATCTGCGCCAGGGTGTTGATGCGGTGGCGCTCGCTGGGGCCGCATAAACTCAGCGCCCAGCCGTTTTCGTCGGCACGCCCGGTGCGGCCAATGCGGTGGATGTGCACTTCCGGGTCGGGCGTGACATCCACATTGATGACAGCTTCCAGCCGGGCGATGTCCAGCCCGCGTGCCGCCACGTCGGTGGCGACCAGCACCGAGCAACTGCGGTTGGCGAATTGAATCAGCACCTGGTCGCGCTCGCGTTGTTCCATGTCGCCGTTCAGGGTCAGGGCGTGGATGCCGTGTTTGTGCAGCGATTCCAGCAGAGCGCGGCATTGTTGTTTGGTGTTGCAAAAGGCCAGCGTGCTGGTCGGGCGGTAGTGTTTGAGCAGCACTGTCACTGCGTCCAGCCGCTGGGCGTTTTCAATTTGATAGAAACGCTGGCGGATTTTGCTTTCCTCGTGCTGCTCGGTGAGGGTGATTTCCTGCGGCTCGTACATGAATTGCCGCGCTAGCCGCGCCACGCCTTCGGGATAGGTGGCGGAGAATAGCAGGGTCTGGCGGTTGCGCGGGCAGTTGCGAATCACATACGCCATGGCATCGACGAAACCCATGTCCAGCATGCGATCCGCCTCATCCAGCACCAGCGTTTGCAGTGCGTCCAAGCGCAGCGTGCCGCGCTCGATGTGATCCATGATGCGCCCCGGCGTGCCGACCACGATGTGCGCGCCGTGCTCCAGACTGGCGATTTGCGGGCGCATGGTCGAGCCGCCGCACAGGGTCAGAATCTTGATGTTGTCCGCCGCCCGCGCCAGTCGGCGCAATTCCTGCGTCACTTGATCGGCGAGTTCGCGGGTGGGGCACAGCACCATGGCCTGCACGGCAAAGCGGCGCGGGTTGAGGTGCGTCAGTAGCGGAATGGCAAACGCTGCGGTCTTGCCGCTGCCGGTTTTGGCCTGCGCAATCAAGTCCTTGCCTGCCAGCGTGATGGGGAGACTGGCCGCCTGAATCGGTGTCATGCGGGTATAACCCACCTGCTGCAAAACCGCCTGCATGGCGGGGGAGAGGTTGAGGTCGCTGAAGGCGGTGCTGGGGGTGTCGTTCATGTTCGGGGTCTCTGATGGCTGCAATGTGGTCGCGTGCAAGGCACGCGCCTACGCGTAGGACGCCTGTTCAACGTCGGCCTTTACGCGAATAGAGGGGATTGAAGGGTTGTTTTTTCAGGGCGATTTGCGCCGGGGTTTGGGGGAGGAGCAGACTGCGCCGATGGGCTTTTTTTGCTTGCAGATGGGCATCCATGGCCGCCTGAATGTCATTTGGTGCGACACGTAGCGTGGCGTGTTCACCTTGCAGGTGATAGTCAGCCAATTGCTCCTTGAGTTGATAAATGCGCCTAGCCTGGTCGTCCTTTTTGCGTTGGCTGGCCATCATCTGCTGCGCATCGGCGGACAGTGTGTAGCCGCCATTCACTTCAAGAATTAGCCCGTATGCTGACAAGCGGGCAAAGCCATCGGCCAGTTTGCTGGCAGGCGGCATGTTTTCCTGCGCCAAATCAATGGCCGTGACCACTTCCAGCAGGTCGGCGGGACGACGCTTGGCAGCAAGCGCGAGGGATAACAACAGAATGGCATCTACATCGTGAACGGGGTACATCGGGAACCTTTGTTTGAATAGGGGCGCAACGCGCAGGGGCCGCAGTGTAAAGGAAATTAAGCAGACTCGCCTTCTGCGCGTCGCCAACATCCGCAACGAACGACTAAAATCAGCGACAAGCGCTTATAATTCGGCCCCATGAACGACGACATTGACAAACTGCGCATCGACAAATGGCTGTGGGCGGCGCGCTTTCACAAAACCCGCAGCCTGGCCGCTGAGGCGGTGGATAGTGGCAAGGTCAAGGTCAACGGCGTGGAAGCCAAACGCGCCAAGACCGTGGGGGCGGGCGACCGGCTGGAATTGCGGCTGGGGCGGTTCGTGTTCCACATCGACGTGCTGGGGATTTCCAACAAACGCGGCCCCGCCCCGGAAGCGCAAAAGCTGTATCGGGAAACGGAAGAAAGCAAAGAAGCCCGCGCCCGCCTCGCCGACCAACTGCGCGCCGACGCCCCGCTGTTCCACTTCAAAGGCCGCCCCTCCAAACGCGACCGCCGCCAGATTGCCAAATTTCACAAAACCCATGCGGAATCGTAGGTGCGATTAGCGTAGCGTAATCGCACGAACAGCATTTAAACCTCGCCGCATGGGGTCTGTTTCAATGGTGTTCGGGGGTGTTGATAGCAATGTTGTGGAGAAGATGCGTGCGATTACGCTGCGCTAATCGCACCTACGTTCTGGTTTTTTCGAGGTCATCGAGCAAATCTTCCGCCGTGTCAAAACGCGCCGCCGTCATGGCACGCGCCTCGTCCATCGCCGCCCGCGTTTGCGCATTCGGCACCTTCAATTCCAGCGGAAAAGCCTGATCGTTGACCACCCGCTTGAGCAAAATCCGCACCGCATCCGACACGGACAGCCCCATCGCCGCCAACACCTCGCTGGCCTGCACCTTGATTTCCTCGTCAATCCGAACATGCAACATCGTGGTATGTGCCATGATTTCAACCTCCTTTTTGGCTATTTTGTATCTCTATTGCGATACAGTCAAGCCAGTTTTGAGCGATTTATCAACAGCGCAGAGGATTTGGTTGGGGTGTGACGAAGGTGTGGGCGATGAATGCGCGGCGATTTTCGTAGGGTGGCTTCGCGTCAGCAAGCCACCGTTTTGCCACAAAAAAATGGCGGATTGCCTTGCGGCGAATCCGCCCTATGTGTTTATGCGGGAACAGGTAAACCAAGCTTATGAAGCGGCAAATACCCGAAGTAATACTGACACCTGACGGAAATAATGTAATCCAGTGAATCTTTGTATTCCGGTTTCTTGAACCAATCCGATAGGACGTAGATGTATTCCACTTCGATATTCAACTGCGACATCAATTTTTGATACTGCTTCTTTTTGAAATCACACGTTTGAAGTTTTTCATCAACGGAACCTGCAACTTGTTGAAATTTAACTTCAATAACAAAGAGCGTATTGTTATGAATCACATATAGCGCATCATCGGGTAGCAAGCGCTTTGAAATTAGCGTATTCCAAAAAACGCCTTCCCGTTCCAGGAAACGATATAGGTCATGTTTTCTATAGCAACTGGCCACTCTCTGCTGGTTAAACAAAATCTGTTTACCAATTTCGTCTGGTAGTGCTGTAGGTGCGCCGTGCACACCCTATTTAGCTATTCAGTTGCATCCTTGACTCGGCAAGCAATTGCGTAGATATGATCAATTTCGGGACGATTATAAAAGGCAGGGCTGAAAATGGACGGATTGTTTTGATCTTCGTTGACGAGGTCTTCAAAGTTGTACGCAACATATTCCTCGTAAGATTTTCTCTCATTTTCAATTAGATAAGATATGGCTAATTGAATGTCTTTTTGCTGCTGACTTGTAAGTGATAGTGTTTTCATCTCTCAATTCTGGTGGCAACTTCATTAAGTAAAATTTTCTCAACGGTCATGCGCGTTGATATATCGGCAAAATGCGCCATCCGGTGATGATGTGCGCATAAAACTGACAAATTCCATAATCGATCTTCACCGCCCTGACAGAGCGGGATGATATGGTGTACTTCGATGTAGGACGTTCCATCTTCACGTAGAAACGTGTTGCTACAACCATGAAATAAGCAGTGATGACCAAATAACTCGACGGCCTGTTTTGCCCATTTTGCTTTTCTGACATAGGTTTCGACGAGGTATTCGCGTCTTTCCGCTGTTTCTCGTGTTAAATCAATTGCAGCCGTTTCAGATTTTTCATCGTCAAGCAAGACACCCAATAGCGTGTAGTTTCCTGAATTATCTAAAAAACTCAACAGGTTGTCGTTGCGTAAAAATTGGAGCTGTTGCCTTATTTTTTCTTTGATATGGTGGTTTTCGGGTTTGAAGGCCTGAAAGGTTGCGAGCTTTGCATTCAATAGTTCTTGCAAAGAAAATGTTTTTGAACCCGTGTTATTGCAATGATCAATAACTTCCTGATAGACAAAGTCTTTCCAGTTCATTCTGCCATTTCCTTTGTTATGGAATTAAAAACTGAAACTGTGCTAAGTGAAGCTCAGTAGGGCGCAATCGTTATTGCGCCGTATGTGTTGTATCCATCCGGCGCAATGCGCTTCGCTTATTGCGCCCTACTTGGCTTTTCCCGTTGCTCGTTTCCCTTTTCCCGCTACCTCACCCCACCCACTTCCGCGCATTTTCAAACATCCGCAGCCATGCCCCGTTTTCCGTCCAGTCACTTGGATACCAAGAATTCTGCACCGCCCGGAAAACGCGTTCGGGGTGGGGCATCATGATGGTGAAGCGGCCATCGGGGGTGGTGAGGCCGGTGATGCCGT
>DHYQ01000033.1:0-4191 GCA_002414205.1 Gallionellaceae bacterium UBA5126
AATGGTGTTTCCATCCCTCAGTCCCGCATTGATGCGCGCGTCAATGAAGCCGTGGCCCAAGGTCAAGCCGACACCCCGGAATTGCGCAAGGCAGTACGTGAAAACCTGATCCGCTTTGAATTGGTGATTCAGGAAGCGCGCAAGATGGGCTTGGACAAGAAGCCGGAAGTGCTGCAACAAATCGACAATGCCACCCAGCAAGTGCTGCTGTCCGCTTTCGTGCGCGACTACGCCGCGAGCCACCCCATCAGCGACGACGTGCTGAAACAGGAATATGACAAGCTGAAGGCCAAGTTGGGCGACAAGGAATACAACGCCCGCCATATTCTGGTGACCACCGAAGCCGAAGCCAAGGACATCATCCTGCAACTGGGCGGCAAGAAGCCCAAGAAATTTGAAGCCTTGGCATCGCGCTCGCGCGATCCTGGCTCCGCTGAAAACGGCGGCTCGCTGGGCTGGTCTTCTCCTGCCAATTTCGTGCAACCCTTTGCCGAGGCACTGATGGCGCTGAAGAAGGGCGAATACACCAAGACCCCCGTGCAAACCCAGTTCGGCTGGCACGTCATCAAGCTGGACGATGTGCGCGATTTGAAGGCCCCACCGTTTGAAGAAGTGAAGCCACAAATCCAGCAACGCCTGCAACAACAAGCGATTCAGAAGGCCATCGAAGAGATGCGCACCAAGGCCAAGGTGGAATAAATCCCCGAACGTTTAGCCGCGAGGGAAATGGGTTAAAGATAGTGTCATGGAATCGCAACGCTTCTACCCCCACCCTAGCCCTCCCCCTGCAAGGGGGAGGGAATAAACGACAGGACACCGCCCGGTGTCCTTTTCTTATCCAGACATGAACACACAACCTGTAGTCATTTACACCGACGGCGCTTGTAAGGGCAATCCCGGCCCCGGCGGCTGGGGCGTGCTGCTGCAACTGGGCGCGCATGAGCGCGAGCTGTTCGGCGGCGAAGCGCACACCACCAACAACCGCATGGAGTTGCTGGCGGTGATTTCTGCGCTGGAAGCCTTGAAGCGCCCCTGCCAAGTTAAATTGCACAGCGATTCCAAATACGTGCTGCAAGGCATCACCGCCTGGCTGGCCAACTGGAAGAAAAACGGCTGGAAAACCGCCAGCAAGCAGCCGGTGAAAAATGACGACCTGTGGCGGCGGCTGGATGCGCTGACCGGGCAGCACGACATCGAATGGGTGTGGGTCAAGGGCCATGCCGGGCACGACGGCAACGAGCGCGCCGATGCGCTGGCCAATCGCGGCGTGGACAGTGTGAAAGGCTAAGCGATGCGCAAAATCATTCTGGATACCGAAACCACCGGCATCGACCCCAAGCAGGGCCACCGGCTGGTGGAAATTGGGGCGATTGAATTGCAGGGCCGCACCATCACCGACCGGCATTTTCACGTTTACCTCAACCCGGAACGCGAGGTGGACGCCGAGGCCGAAGCGGTGCATGGCCTGAGCTATGAACGCTTGAAAAAAGAACCCAAGTTCGCCGAGGTGGTGGAAAAGTTTCTGGCCTTTATCGACGGCGCGGAGCTCATCATCCACAACGCGCCATTCGACTTGGGCTTTTTGAATGCCGAACTGGCACGGCTGGGGCGTCCGGCACTGAGCAATGCCGTCACTGACACGCTGAAGGTGGCGCGGGAAATGCACCCCGGCAAGAAAAACAGCCTGGATGCACTGTGCGCCCGCTATGAAATCGACAACAGCCAGCGCACTTTCCACGGCGCGCTGCTGGACAGCGCCTTGCTGGCCGAAGTCTATCTGGCCTTTACCCGTGGGCAACACAGCCTGCTGGAAGAACCCGCCAACGAAGACCCCAACCTGCGCCGGGTGCTGGATCCCAACCGCACGCCGTTACGCATCGTGTACCCCAACGAACACGAACTGGCCGCCCACGCCCTCCAATTGCAAGACATCGCCAAGGCAAGCAAGGGCAAATGTTTATGGCACATTCTGGTGCCGCCGGAGATTGAAGATGCAACGCAGCCAACGTAATTTAATTGCCGTACTGGGCCTGTTGGCCAGCCTGTATTTGGCCGCTTGCGGCTATTTGTGGAGCCAGCAAATCGACCTGGTGTTCGAGCCGTCGCCCACCCTGCAAAGCAACCCGGCGCGCTTGGGCATGGCCTATCAGGAAGTACATGTACCGGTGGGCAGCAATGGCCTGCTGGATGGTTTCTGGGTACCGGCCAGTGCCGTGAACGCGCCGACGGTGCTGTATTTCCACGGCAATTACCGCAACATCGGCAACAATCTGGAGCACACGCGCAACCTGCATCAACTCGGTTTCAACGTGCTGCTGGTGGATTATCGCGGCTTTGGGCGCAGCACGGGTGCCGCCAAACCCAGCGAGGCGCAAGTGTATGAAGATGCAGAAGCGGCCTGGCGCTATTTGACTCAGGTACGCGGCATTCCGGCCAAACAAGCCTTTATTTACGGTCATTCGCTGGGCGGGGCGATTGCCATCGACCTGGCCAGCCGCCACCCCGAAGCCGCCGGATTGATCGCTGACAGCACCTTTACCAGCATGGCTGACATGGGGCGCTTGAACTATGGCTTTTTACCCATCGACTGGCTGATTACTCAACGCTTTGAATCGTTGAAGAAAGTTGCCTCGCTAAAACTGCCCGTCCTGTTCATCCACGGCACCTGGGATAAAAAGATCCCGGTCGAAATGGGTAAACAGCTCTATGCGGCAGCGCCGCAACCGAAAACCTTGCTGTTGATTGAAGGCGGCGAGCACAACAACTGTGCCACCATCGGCTGGGTGGAATATCGCAACGCCGTGACCGCGTTTGTGCAGCAAAACCTCACGCGACCGCGCTAACCACCCGGTTACGCCCAGCCTCCTTGGCCGCATACAGCGCATCATCTGCCCGCTTGTAGCCCTGACTGGTGGTCTGATGTGGCTCCATTTCCGCCACCCCGGCGCTGATGGTGACCTGGAGTCCGCCCAGCGCGAAATCCGACTGCGCCACACGCTCACATAAGCGCTGCGCGACTTCCAGCGCCTGCGACAAACCCGCATGCGGCAACAGGATCGCGAACTCCTCACCACCGACCCGCGCCACCACGTCCCCCTGGCGCAAACCTTGCAGCAGCAGCGCCGACATCTGACGCAATACCTGATCGCCGCATTCGTGACCATGGTTGTCGTTAATCTGCTTGAACCAGTCAATGTCCAGCATGATGAGCGACAAGGTATGTGGCCCCTGCCGCATGTCGCTCAACAAGCGCTGAAATGTGATTTCAAAATAACGCCGGTTATACAAGCCGGTCAGCCCGTCGGTGATGCTCATTTTTTCCAGCTTGCGCTCGTTATGCTCGGCATCCAATTCGATCAGCAACACAAACACCAGCAAGGTGACCAAAATGCCCACGGTATAGCCCATGCGCAGCATCTTGACCTGGCTGGCGGGCAGTGCCAGCACTTCCTGCGCCGCAGCCATGCCATTCCATTCCAGCCATAAGAACAGCCACAAATTGAGCAAAGACAAACCGGCAATCGCCCAGGTTTGCCGCATGGGAAAAAACGCCACCGGCAGCAATGCAAACAAGATGAAGTAGAAATGGGTGTACAGATAAGTGCCCAAGCCCAGCCATACCGCCAGCCACTGGCTCCCCATTACCAGCACCACCAACAGCCAGCGCGCCCAATTTTCCTGCCGCCTGCCGTTCAACCACGGAATGAGCAACAACAGCAAAACTTCCGGTAGCTGCCAATACGACACTCGTATCAACACCGGATTGGCCAGTTGCTGTGCCACCATCGCCAAATTCAGCATGGACAAGGACGCCACCAGTGCGGCCACATTGGTGTGCAGCACCTTGCGCCGCAGGGTATGGCTGGGTTGCCGTCCTACGCCCGCATGCAACCAGCGTTTGAACGCATTCCAAATCAATTTTCTCACTTGGCACCTTGGACAAAAAACCGTCAAGCCAGAAAGGACAAGGCTTGGCGGGCAACCCAGTGTAGCAGCTTGCGGTGTTTTGTCACGGGCACGTCCGCGCTATGCAATCCCCAAACACCCACCGATGCAGGATGCGACAGCACGCATGGCATGCACTTTGCCGCGCATTTGTGGCAAACTTGCGCCCCGTTTTCACCGCCGCCACTCAATTTTGCAGCCCTACGAACTTTTTATCGGTTTGCGCTACACCCGCGCCAAGCGCCG
>DHYQ01000033.1:4323-7162 GCA_002414205.1 Gallionellaceae bacterium UBA5126
CCCGCATGCTGGGGGCGTCGCCGCATCTGGAAATTCTGGCCGACGGCGCACGCATGGACGACAGCGCCAGCGTGCTCCAATTATTGCGCCAACAGCCGGAAATCGCCGCCGCCGCGCCCTACGTCAACGGTCAGGGTATGCTGTCCTTCGGTCAAAGCGTGCAGGGCGTCATGGTGCGTGGCGTGCTACCAGAGCAGGAGCGGCACCTGACCGAACTCGCCAGCAAGATGAAACAAGGCGCCCTTGGCGAGTTGAAGCCGGGGGAATTCGGCGTCGTGCTGGGGGTGGATTTGGCACGCAATCTGGCGGTGCAATTGGGTGAAAAAGTCACCCTGATCACGCCGCAAGGCACGGTCACACCCGCAGGCATGGTGCCGCGTTTGAAGCAATTCCGTGTGGTGGGGATTTTTGAAATCGGCATGTCCCCTTACGACAGCAGCATCGCCTTGATCCACCTCAATGATGCGCAAAAACTCTTCCAGTTGGGCAATGATGTCACCGGGGTCGCTGCCAAGCTGCACGACGTGGAGCGAGCCCGCCCACTGGCCAACCGCCTGCAACGCCTGTTGCCCCCTTCGCTCTACCCGTCCGACTGGACGCAACAGAATCGCGCCTACTTCAGCGCCGTGCAGATGGAAAAGAAAATGATGTTCATCATCCTGTCGCTGATTGTGGCGGTGGCGGCGTTCAACATTGTTTCCACCCTGGTCATGGCGGTGACGGACAAGCAGGCCGACATCGCCATTTTGCGCACGCTGGGCGCGTCGCCGCGCAGCATCCTGAAAATTTTCATGGTGCAGGGCGTGGTCATCGGCGTGGTCGGTACTTTGCTCGGTTGCGTCGGTGGCATTGCGTTGGCGCTGAATCTGGACGTGGTCATTCCATTCATCGAGCGGCTGTTCCATGTGCAATTCCTGGCCAAGGAGGTGTATTTCATCACCGAATTACCGTCGGATTTGCACTGGGACGAAGTGCTGCTGATTGCGGCCATTTCCTTTTTGCTCAGTGTGTTGGCGACGATTTATCCGAGCTGGCGCGCCGCCAAGACTCAACCAGCGGAGGCGCTGCGTTATGAATAAACCTGTGCTGGCCTGTCGCGGGCTACAAAAAGCCTTTCAACTCCAGCGGGTCGCGGTGCCGGTGCTGGACAACATTGATCTGGAATTGCACGCGGGCGAAAGTCTGGCCATCGTCGGCGCATCCGGTTCCGGCAAAAGCACCCTGCTGCATCTGTTGGGCGGACTGGACACCCCCAGCGCCGGACAAATTGAATTGCTGGGGCAGGATTTGCTGGCCCTGAACGAGACGCAACGTGGCGAGTGGCGCAACCGCCATCTGGGCTTCGTTTACCAGTTTCATCACCTGTTGCCGGAATTCAGCGCGCTGGAAAACGTCGCCATGCCGCTGCGCATACGCGGCCTGTCGGCCAAAGCCGCCGCGCCGGTGGCGGAAGCCATCTTGGACAAAGTGGGCCTGAATCATCGCCTGCATCACCTGCCTGCCGAATTATCGGGGGGCGAGCGGCAACGCGCCGCCGTGGCCCGCGCGCTGGTGACCCGCCCGGACTGTGTGCTGGCGGACGAACCTACCGGCAATCTGGATCGCTACAGCGCGCTGGCGTTGTTCGATTTGCTGGCGCAGCTACAGTCGGAGCTGCGCACCAGCTTCATTATCGTCACCCATGACCTGAGTCTGGCCAGCCGCATGCAGCGCACACTGCAACTGGTGGATGGGCAATTGCAGGAACTGGCACGATGAAAGCCGTCGTATTGGCCTGGGCGCTGTGCGTCTTGCCCGCAAGTGCCGCGCTGGCCGATGAAGCGCGCCGTGACGCACAACAAAACCCCTGCCCGGATGAATTGCCCGCCCGCCCGCTGGCGCTGTTGGACGTGGTGAATGGCGCACTGTGCCACAACCCGCAAACCCGCATCGGCTGGGCCAATCGCTTGGCGCAAGAGGCGCAGGTCAGCGTGCTGCGCGCGCCCTACTTCCCCACTGTCACAGCGACCGCCAGTTTGAGCCGCAACAATCCGGTGGCCGGAGCCAGCACCAATCAACGCGGCATAGGCTTGAGCCTGAGCTATTTGCTGTACGACTTCGGTGCCCGCGCCGCCAATCTGGAAAACGCCCAGCAATTGCTGAAGGCTTTGCAGGCCACGGAAAATAGCGTGGTACAAACGGTGTTCCTCGCCGCCGTGCAAGCGTTCTATCAGGTACAGGCGACCAAGGCCGTGGCGGAGGCCGCTGCCAGCGCCGAAAAAGCCGCGCAAACCAGCTTGTCCGCAGCCGAAGCGCGCTATCAGGCGGGCACGGTCACGCTGGCGGATCAACTCACCGCCCGCACCGCCTGGTCGCAGGCCAAGTTGAACCGCATCACTGCCGAGGGTAACCATCGCAGCGCACAAGGCGCGTTAGCCAATGCGCTGGGGCAGGATGCGCAGCGCCCCTTGGCGCTGGTCGCGGATAGCGACTTATCGGCAAAAAATCTGCAAGACTTTCAACAGGATGTAAACGCGCTGGTGGCACAGGCGCGGGCGCATCGCCCGGATTTGCAAGCTGCCGAGGCGCAATATCAGGCGGCCCGCGCCAGTGTCGATGCCGCCCGCGCCGCCGCTTGGCCCACGTTGAATTTCACCGCCAGCAATAACTGGCAAGGCGTGAACGGCGCGGCACTGGGGCAAAGCAGTACCTTGGGGCTGACCCTGAGCGTGCCACTGTTCTCCGGTCTCGCGCCGACCTATCGCATCCAAGCCGCCGAAGCCCAGGCCAACAGCAAACAAGCCACCCTGCAACAACTGCATTTGCAAGTGGCACTGGAAGTGTGGAACGCCTACCAGGC
>DHYQ01000033.1:7247-15113 GCA_002414205.1 Gallionellaceae bacterium UBA5126
GCCACCCAAGCCGAAGCGGTGGCCAGCGGGCGCTATCAGGCCGGGGTCGGCATTCTGCTGGACGTGCTGAATGCGCAAAGCACATTGGCCAGCGCCCGCCAGCAACTAATTCAGGCGCGCTTCAACTGGAACATCGCCCGCGCCAGTCTGGCGCAGAGCGTGGGACAACTGGATGTCAGCGTACTACAGGACGTTAAGCAATGAACAAATACCTCAAACCCGCGCTGGCCGTGCTGGCCGTAAGTGCCATGGCCGCTGGCGGCTATGTCGCCTTCCGCCCCAAGGACAACGCGCAGCAATATCGTTTGCAAGCCGTGGAAAACGGCGACATCCGCCAAAGCGTGTCCGCCAACGGCACCATCAACCCGGTGTCGCTGATTAGCGTCGGCACGCAAGTGTCCGGCACGGTGCGCAAGCTGTACGTGGATTACAACAGCAAAGTGGAAAAAGGCCAGGTGCTGCTGGAGTTGGACGACTCCCTGCTGGCAGCGCAATTGAAGCAAAGCACGGCCAACGTGCTCAATGCCACGGCGGCGCTGGAATTGGCGACGGCCAACGAGGCCCGCACCCGTGGCCTGTTTGCCCAGGGCTATGTGTCGCGACTGGAGTTGGAAACCGCCGTGCAGGCGCGCAAATCCGCCGCCGCGCAGTTGCAACTTAACAGCGCCGTGGTGGAAAAAGACCGCGCCAACTTGAGCTACTCAGTGATCCGCTCGCCGGTGGCCGGGGTGGTGATTGACCGGCAAATCGACATCGGCCAAACCGTGGCCGCCAGTTTGCAAGCGCCGACCCTGTTCAAAATCGCCCAGGATTTGTCCAAGATGCAGATCGACGCGCTGTTTGCCGAGGCCGACATCGGCAGCATCCATGTTGGGCAAAAGACTCGCTTCAGCGTGGACGCCTTCCCCGGACGCAATTTCAGCGGCGAAGTGCGGCAAATCCGCATGAATCCGACTTCGCAGCAAAACGTTGTCACGTATGACGTGGTGATCGACGTGGAAAACCCGGAACAGCTCCTGCTGCCCGGCATGACCGCCTACGTCAACATCGCCGTGGCGCAGCGCAAGGACGCGCTGCTGGTGCCGAATGCCGCGCTACGCTACAAACCGGCGGATGCGCCCAATGGCGGCAAATCCGATGCCCCCGCAGGTAAACCCGGCGCAGCGGACGGCAAACCCAAGGACGGCGCAGCGCGTCCTGATGCGGGCGGAGATGGCAAGGGCGGCGGAGAGCGCGGTGGCGATAAGGCCAAGCGCGACACTTTCAGCGGCAAGGTGTATGTGTTGCAACAAGGCCAGTTGAAAGCCGTGCCGCTGACCCTGGGCATTACCGACAACCGCAATACCGAAGTGCTGTCCGGCGAGTTGAAGGCGGGCGATCAAGTCGTCACCGGCGACATGCAGGGCAAGGCCGCCCCCGCCAATAGCAGCAACCGCGCACCGAGGATGTTCTGATGCCCGACAGCGTCATCGACATCCGCAGCCTCAGCAAATCGTACACCACCGTGGCGGGCGAATTTCCTGCCCTGAAAGGGGTGAATCTGCGCGTGGATGCCGGGGAATTTGTCGCCATCATGGGGCCGTCCGGCTCCGGCAAATCCACGCTGATGAATATCCTCGGCTGTCTGGATCAACCCAGCAGCGGGGAATATCACCTGGCCGGGCGCAATGTGGCGCAGATGTCGCGTGACGAATTGGCGCACATGCGCAACAACACCATCGGCTTTGTGTTTCAGGGTTTCAACCTGCTGCCGCGCATGACCCTGCTGGACAACGTGGCCCTGCCGCTGATTTACGCCGGGGTGAAACACCAGGCCGAACGTGCCGAGCGGGCGCTGGCGCTGCTGGATAAGGTCGGGCTGGCCAGCAAGGCACATTCCCGCCCCAACCAGATTTCCGGCGGGCAACAACAGCGCGTGGCCATCGCCCGCTCGTTGGTCAACCGTCCGCAACTGCTGCTGGCCGACGAGCCGACCGGCAATCTGGACAGCCACACCAGCGAGGAAATCATGGCACTGTTTGGCGAGTTGAACCGCGAAGGCATCACCATCGTGCTGGTGACACACGAGCTAGACATTGCCGACCACGCCAAGCGCCAGGTGCGCTTTTTTGATGGGCGTATCGTCAGCGATGCGCCTACCCATCTGCACAAGGAGCCAACGCCATGACCCTCGCCATGCTGGGCGAAGCCTGGCGCGCCATGGGCGCGAACCGTCTGCGTACCGCGCTGACCATGCTGGGCATGGTGATCGGCGTGGGCGCGGTGGTGCTGATGATGGCCATAGGTCAGGGTGCGCAATACGCCGTCAACCAGACCATTAGCGCCATGGGCAGCAACTTGTTTATCGTGCTGTCCGGCAGCACCACGGCGGGCGGCGTGCGCTCCGGCAGCGGCAGCATCCCCACCCTGACCACTGGCGACGCCGACGCCTTGCTGGAATTGCCCGGCGTGCAAACCGCTGCGCCGATTCATCCCGGCAGCACGCAAATCCTGTACGGCCCGAATAACTGGAGCACCTCGGTGATCGGCACCACGCCCGCCTATCTGGACGCCCGCAGTTGGCCGGTGGTAGCAGGCTATCCCTTTACCGATTCCGACGTGCGCTCCGCCACTCGCGTGGTGCTGATTGGGCAAACCGTGGCGGAAAACCTGTTCGGTGACGAAGATCCCTTGGGCAAAACTGTGCGCATCAAACAAAGCCCGTTTCTGGTGGTGGGCGTGCTGGGACGCAAGGGGCAAAGCCTGGACGGGCGCGATCAGGACGACACGCTGATCATTCCGCTCACCACCGTGCAGCGCAAGGTGTTCGGCAACAGCTTCCCCGGCGCGGTGCGCATGATCATGGTGCAAGCCAGCACGCCGGAGGCCATGCCCGCCGTGGAAAAGGCCATGACCAGCCTACTGCGCCAGCGCCACCGCATCCGCGAAGACATGGACAACGACTTTTTTGTGCGCAATCTGACGGCGGCGGCGGATTCGGCGGCGGAAACCACCCGCGTCATGTCCATGCTGCTGGGCGCGATTGCCTCGGTATCGCTGCTGGTGGGCGGGATTGGCATCATGAACATCATGCTGGTGTCGGTGACAGAGCGCACGCGGGAAATCGGCATTCGTATGGCCATCGGCGCACGCGAGCGCGACATCCTGCTGCAATTCCTGCTGGAAGCCATCATGATTTCGCTGGCCGGTTGTTTGATTGGCCTGCTGGTGGGCATCGGCGGGGCGTTATTGGTGAACAAGTTGACCGACACGGCGGTGATTATCTCGGCCAATTCGGCGGTCGTGGCCTTCAGCGTCGCTGCCACCGTGGGGATTTTTTTCGGCTTTTACCCAGCCCGCAAGGCCGCGCAACTGGATCCTATCGAAGCCTTGCGTTATCAATGAGACAGTCGGGAATTACAGAATGCCTGCTGCCTGTTAAAATGCGCGACTTTTTTCGACAGTAAATTTTGAGTTTATGGATGCAATCAACCTGCCCGGCGGCAAACATGCGGTTTTGCTGATACACGGCTTGCAAGGCAGTCCCACAGAAATGCTCCCGCTGGCAAAGCGCCTGAATCAGGCTGGCTTTCACGTCAGCGTGCCGCATTTCACGGGTTACGGCTACCACGACGGCGACACGCCACGCTCCGTCACGCCTTGGCGTGACTGGCATGCACAGGTGCGCGCAGAAGTTTCGCGCCTGCGCCAAAGTCACGATAGCGTGTGTATCGGCGGTTTGTGCATGGGCGCGGTACTGGCACTCAGTGTCTCCATGGAAACCGAACTGGAAGTCACCGCGCTGTCCTTGCTGGGCACCACCTTGTATTACGATGGCTGGAGCATTCCCTGGTATCGCTTTGTCTTGCCCATCGGCTACTACACGCCCTTCCGCTATTTTTACAAATATCCCGGCCGCCCCCCGTTTGGCATCAAAAATGAACAATTGCGCAAATGGGTGATTCGGGAAATGAACCACAAGGAATCCTCCGTGGCCGCCGTCTCGGACTTGTGCCTGCCCGCCATTCACGAAGCCGAACTGCTGATGGCCCACGTCAAGAAAAATATCGCCCGGGTCAGAACACCGTCGCTCATCATGCACGCCGTGGAAGACGATGTCTCGACACCGCGCAGCGCAGACTTTGTCGAAAAGCACATTGGTGCAGGGATGGTGGAAAAAGTACTGCTGCACAATTCCTACCACATGCTGACTATCGACAACGAACGAGAGAAAGTGGCTGCCGATACCACGCGTTTCTTCAATAACGCCATTGCCAACAGGACGCTAATCCGGCACTAGAGTTCTGCTATAATCCGCGCCGCCCATCATTCTAAAATCTGCAAGAGCACTAAAAATCATGAGTTCCTTAGAAATTATCCAGCAAATGATGGTCGAGCAATTCGACCTGAAGATTGAAGACCTCGGCCCGGAAGCACAACTGGAGGGCTTGGGTCTGGATTCGCTGTCCGTGATCGAGTTCATGTTCAATCTGGAAGACCGCCTGAAAATCAAACTGTCGGAAGAGCGCGTTGAACTGAAAACCATTCAGGACGTGGCCAACATCGTTGACAAGCTCATCGCCGAGCAACACCCCGCGCAGTAAGCCATGACCAGACGCGTTGTCATCACCGGCATGGGGGTCGTTTCCCCCCTAGGCAACAACACCGACGATTTCTTCAATAGCCTGATGGCCGGTCGCTCCGGGATCAAGCACCTGCAAGCCCCCTTTGCCGAACAGTTAAATACCCGCATCGCGGCCTCCGTGGAAAATTTCAATCCCACGGACTATTTCAGCAAGATGCAACTGTCGGGCATCGAACGTTTCAGTCAATTTGCGCTGGTGGCCGCACAGCAGGCGGTTGCCGATGCCAATTTGCAACTATCGGTGGAAGAGCAGCCGCGCGCCGGGGTGTACATGGGTTCCTGCATGGGCGGCAACGGCACCCTGGAAGAAGGCTATGTGGAAATGTTCGTGAAGAACAATTCCCGCGTCAAACCGTTGTCGGTGCTACTCACCATGAATAACGCCGCAGCCTCGCACATTTCCATCAAGTATCACCTACAAGGCCCCAACGTCACCTACTCCACCGCCTGCTCCTCCTCGGCCATTGCCGTGGGCGAAGCCTACCGCCAAATCAAGCACGGCTATTGCGACGTGATGTTTGCCGGGGGTTCGGAAGCCCTGCTGACCTTTGGTGTCATGAAAGCCTGGGAAGCCCTGCGCACCTTGGCGATTGAAGATCCACAAGATCCCGGCGCTTCTTGCAAACCGTTCTCGAAAGATCGCAGCGGTTTGGTACTGGGTGAAGGTGCAGTGGTGCTGATTCTGGAAGACGCCGAGCGCGCCCAGAAGCGCGGCGCCAAAATCTACGCCGAACTGGTGGGTTATGGCTGTTTGTCAGACTCCAGCCACATCACCAAGCCGGATGCCAACGGCCAAAGCCTCACCATCCGCAGCGCCTTGGCTGAAGCCGGTTTGCAACCCCAGGACATCGACTACATCAACGCCCACGGCACGGCCACTGCGGCGGGTGACGTGCAGGAAACCTTGGCAATTAAGCAAGTATTTGGCGAACACGCCGCCAAGCTGCCGGTCAGCTCGACCAAATCCATGCACGGCCACTTGATGGGTGCGACCGGCGCGATTGAGTTTGCGGCGTCGCTACTGGCCATGCAACACAACGCCATCCCGCCCACCACCAACCTGCACAACCCCGATCCTGAATGTGACTTGGATTACGTCCCCAACGTGGGACGGCGCGACGTGCCACTGAACACCGTCATGTCCAACTCCTTCGCTTTCGGCGGCAGCAACGCCGTGCTGATTGCCAAGCGCTTCAAGGCATAACGCCAGCACAGGCACACAATAAAACCGGCCCCAGTGGCCGGTTTTTTGTTGCGCTCACCAACCACAACCTGCGTGCCTGCCGGGCTGTGAGGGACACGGCGGCATTGGCGGGCCAACGCCACACCAAATCAGCATCATCCATGGTGAGCCGGTCGAACCATGAACCACCAACAAAACCGTCCCCCTTCGATAAGATCAGGACGAACTGATTAAATCAATCGTTCTCTCGCAACTCACGACGAACAGCTAGGCGCTACCGACTAAGCTATAATCCGCGCCTTTCTTTTTTCCTTCCTTACCATGAGTGTCCTGCTGTGGATTGTTGCGGCCAGTTTTATTGGCGGGGTGATGAGTATCGTGTGTGCGGCGCTGTTTGCCTTGAATGCTCGTCCGCACTGGATTAGCAGTTTGATTAGTTATGCCATCGGCGCGTTGCTAGGCGCGGTGTTTCTGGACATTTTGCCGGAGGCCATCCAGTTGAGTGACAACGTGGCCCGCATCAGCGGCACGGTGCTGGGCGGGATTCTGCTGTTTTTCACGCTGGAAAAATTGCTGCTGTGGCGGCATTGTCACCACGATCATTGCGAGGCGCACGAGCCGCACGCGCCGCACGCGCCGCATGAGCATGGTCGCACCGGGCTGATGATTATGGTCGGGGATACCTTTCACAATTTCGTCGATGGCGTGATTATCGCGGCGGCGTTTTTGACGGACATTCACCTCGGCATTGTGACGGCGCTGGCGATCATCGCGCACGAGATTCCGCAGGAAGTGGGCGACTTCATGATTTTGCTGCATTCCGGTTATCGTAAATCGGTGGCGCTGCTGATGAATCTGGTGTCCAGTTTGGCGACGCTGATTGGCGGGGTGCTGGCCTATTACGCGCTGCAATCCATGCAGCATCTGGTGCCGACGCTGCTGGCGCTGGCGGCGTCCAGCATGATTTATGTCGCTGTGGCAGATTTGATTCCCGGCCTGCACAAACATACGCATTTGCGCGCGACCATCGAACAGGTGGTGATGATTGCGCTGGGCATCGGGTCGATTTTTGGTATCAATCAACTGGTCGGTGTGTGACGCACGACCCATTCCAGATAGAGGTTTCAGATGGCAATTTCTCTTCCTAAAGTCGGTTTCGTGTCGCTGGGCTGTCCCAAGGCGACGGTGGATTCCGAGCACATTCTGACCCGGCTGCGCGCCGAGGGGTATTTGATTTCCGGCAGTTATCAGGACGCCGATCTGGTGGTGGTCAACACCTGCGGCTTTATCGACAGCGCAGTAGCGGAGTCGCTGGACGCCATTGGCGAAGCGCTGCATGAAAACGGCAAAGTGATCGTGACCGGCTGCTTGGGTGCCCGTGCCGACGTGGTGCTGGCGGCGCATCCCCGCGTGCTGGCGATTACCGGCCCGCACGCCACCGACGAGGTGATGGCGGCGGTGCATCAGCATTTGCCAGCACCGGAGCGCGTACCGTTCGCCGCGCTGCCGCCGCAAGGCGTGCGCCTGACGCCCAAGCATTACGCCTATCTGAAAATTTCCGAAGGCTGCAACCATCGCTGCACCTTCTGCATCATCCCCAGCCTGCGCGGCGATTTGGTCAGCCGCCCGGTGGGCGACGTATTGGCCGAGGCGCAAAAACTGGTGCAATCCGGTGTGAAGGAATTGCTGGTGATTTCGCAGGACACCAGCGCCTACGGCGTGGACATCAAATACCGCACCGGGTTTTGGGGCGGTAAGCCAGTCAAAACGCGTATGACCGAATTGGCGGTGGCGCTGGGCGAGATGGGCGTGTGGGTGCGCCTGCATTACGTTTACCCCTATCCGCATGTGGATGAAGTCATTCCGCTGATGGCCGAGGGCAAAATTCTGCCCTATCTGGACATCCCCTTCCAACACGCCAACCGCCGCATTCTCAAGCTGATGAAACGCCCTGGCGACAGCGACAACGTGCTGGCGCGCATCCGCCGCTGGCGCGAGATTTGCCCGGACTTGACCTTGCGCAGTACCTTTATCGTCGGCTTCCCCGGCGAAACCGAGG
>DHYQ01000033.1:15233-29116 GCA_002414205.1 Gallionellaceae bacterium UBA5126
TGCCCGACCCGGTGCCGCCGGAAGTGCAACAGCAGCGTTTGGAGCGCTTGATGACGCTACAGGCAGAAATCAGCGCAGCGCGGTTACAGCGTAAAATCGGACGAACGATTCGCGTGCTGGTGGATGAGGTGGATGACGAAGGTGCCGTCGCCCGCAGCGCCGCCGATGCGCCGGAAATCGACGGACTGGTGTACATCGTCAATGGTCACGACCTGAAAGTGGGCGACTGGGCCGACGTGACGGTGTTTGAAGCGGATGAACATGATTTGTGGGCGGAATTGCCCGACGCATAAGGGAGAACGACATGGCCTTGACTCATAAACAACACACGTTGATTTACGTCATCATTCTAATCACTGCCTTGCTGGCGCCAATGCTGTTGTTCCGCCCGGCGGAGTACTTTGACGCCAGTGTGGTGGTGGTCGATGACACCACACAAAAACCGCTCACGACCGGGCATCCCGCGTTGATTCTGACCCTGAATGGCGAAAAACGCCGGGCCGCACTGGACAGCAATGGCCGCGCTGTTTTTCAAGGGCTACCGACCGCCGCCTTCGGCAGCATGGTGACCTACACCCTGGATGCGGCGGGTTATAGCTTGGCGAATAGCCCCGTCAAACTGGACAAGGATGAATTAACCCTGCGTGCCAGCGCCCTGCGGGTCACCCTCAGTGGGCAAGTACAAGACACCCATCAGCAACCGATTGCCGGCGCCATGGTGGACTTGGAAGACTTGCATGCCAAGACGGATGAGAACGGTTGGTACACGCTGGAAGTGCCCGTGCATCTGCTGGGCACCGGACACTGGCTACGGGTGAATGCCGTGGGTTATCAACCTTATAAAATCAGTGCCTTGGCTGAAAGCAAGCCACAGGTGCTGCTGCTGCAAAAGGAATAATCAGCGCAGCGCTGCGCAGAAAATCACACCGCAAAAGCGTGCGAATAAATTCGCACCTACAGCGCACAGGGCGATGACACCACGCTCATCGCCCTATCCCTCAGGCTTCAGGCAAATCCTTCCCACTTCTGCCGCGTCGGGGTGTTCATCTGGTCGTAATAGGCCAACACCTGGCCCGTCAGCACATAGCCCAGTTTGCGATAGCTCTCGAACTGCGCTTCATCGAAGAACTGATCCGGGGTGGGTTGATGCGGGAAGCTGTCATTTTTGGCGGCGTAGTTGCGCACGTCTTCCGGCAAATCATCCACCAAACTGGGTTTGACATACAGCAGCACGCCTTTGGCCGGTTTACCGTCCACATCGGGATACACGATGTCACCCACCGCCCAGCAGCGCGTGCTCTTGCGACTGTCCTTGTCGCGCAGACGCAGCGGCTCCAGATCAATGTCGATGCGCACGCCAAAGTCGGTGTAGCACTTGCGGGTCAGATTGGCGAAGTCCTCGAATACCCGTTCGCCATCTTCCGCCGCGTCCACCAGCATGATGGAGCGACAACGGCGGCGTACCAGTTCATACACCCCGGTATTTTCAAAATGACCGCCATCGCTGAGATAGACGAAGCGGTCGCGGTCATCGCTCATGGCGAACAACTCCTTGAACAGATACCAGGCCCCCAGCGTCGGGCTGCGCTGCTGGATGGCGGAGGATGTGCGATGCAACGGGTTAGGACACCAATGCCCCAAGCGCACGTTGAACACCGTCATCATAAAGGCAGTGACGGGTGAGGTATGGAACCCCATGTTCGGGCTGGCCGCCGCGCCGGACGTTGCCAGCGCCGTCCCCAAAAACGTTCCACCCATGTAATCCTGACTG
Organism: Gallionellaceae bacterium UBA5126; assembly: GCA_002414205.1. Taxonomy (GTDB): domain Bacteria; phylum Pseudomonadota; class Gammaproteobacteria; order Burkholderiales; family Gallionellaceae; genus Gallionella. The sequence goes on from DHYQ01000033.1 coordinate 17,005, forward strand.
TGGCAATAACCGCCCCGGGTCACACCGTCATAGGTAAAGGAATAGCCGCAGGCCACCGGTGAAAACGTGAACGAACTGGCCATGCGATCCTGCCAGGCCAATTCGTTGGTTTGCGACAAGTTGATGGAAGCATTCAACAAATGCAAAGGCCGCTGCTGCATGGCGGCGAGTGGCACGTCATCGCAAGGATCAAAGCCGGTAAAGGGATGGGCATCGCGCTGTTTGCCGACGTAGCGACTGGCACCGAGATAACAACGCACCAGACGGTTGCGGTAAAAGTAATGAATGGAGAACAGATTCACGTCCAGCCGCCAGGCCAGCAGCAGAAACACCCCGCCAGCACTCAGCAACACCGCCAGCAAATCATCCACATTGGCCTGGTTCTTTTCCTTCAGGGTGTCGGCGGCGAAATCGACAAAATCCTTGCGGCAACTGCCCGGCGTGGCCCCGCAACTGCTTTGCGCGGCCTCGATGTGTACGCCCCGGAACATCACCTGATGCGTCCCGGCAGACAGTATCCCCAGCAAACCCAGCACCAGCAGATAGGGGGCAATTGCCACCGTCCACTCTTTCCAGCGCACACCATCCTTGCCCGTGTCGCCACCGCGTGCAAACCATAGCCCGGTCAACGTCGGAATCAGCCAACCGACCCCACCGGCAGCCGCATATTTCATGCCCATGACCTCAAATATTGCCGGGGCATACACCAGCAAGGCGTGCCCTGCCGCCCAGAGGACTGCCGCCAACAACACCAGCCCGCCCAGCCGCGCCCACCATTCAAACTGGCTGATACGAAACAGCCGCGCCATCAAGCCCTGATGCACGATCAAGGTGATACAGAAAATGCCCAGCATCAACGCGGTGCCAAAGCCCGCCGCCCACCAGTCGCGCATCCAGTCCGGCAAGGATTGAATGTAGCTTGCCAGTTTGAAAATCAGCGCCCCGCCCAACAGGCCCGAAATCAGCGGCACGCCGACTTCCGCCGCCCCAGAAAACCACAGCGACTGACGATATTCGCAAGGATTATTGTTGTAATACTTGCGCAGCGATTCGTTAATCAGCGTCGCCACCCACCAGGGCAAGGTGTACAGCCCCCCGATGCAAATCATCCAGAACAGCATGCCCTTGGGAATGGCCTCATCAAAGCCACTCAGAAACGACGGCAAAACTCTCAGGTGATGGTACAGCCCCAGACTGAGGCTATACGCCGCCGCCAGCGCCAGCACCAACACCACCCAGGGCATGGCGCGCCGGGTGTCGGGTCGCGTTTTGGGCAACTCCAGCGCACACATGAACATGGCCACCGCCACGCTGACCAACCCTGTCGCCAGCAAATGCGTGGAATGCAGCGGGTTATCCATCAGGTGCAAGAACAGCCATTGCGGCGTCAGCAGCACAATAAAGAAGAACAGCGACAACAGCACCTGATTCAGCAGGGTGTTGCGCAGCCAGAAGGCAATCGCCGCCACAAAGTCACCCGACAAGCCCATTTGTGGCGACAGATAGTTGCTGTAGCGACGCAACCAGGAAATGGATCCCGGCTCTTGGCCACTGGCCCGCGCCTTGTTCCAGGCATCCTCCAATTGCTCCACCGCCGGGGTTTGTTTCGGTTCGGCGAATTTTTTCAGCGGAGATTGCGTTTTGATGAAGTGCGGCATCAGCGACGCATCGGCAACCGGCTTGTTATCGGCATTCAACCAAGGCCGACGCTGCAACAACGCGGAAAACCACGCGCCGACATAACCACCGCCGGACACCGTGGACAGATAATCGAAGCGGTGCATCTGGCGCTGCTCCACCAGCTTTTGCAGCACGCCTAGGCAAAACGTCGCACTGCGAATGCCACCGCCAGAAAAAGCCAAGCCCTGCAAATTGCCCTGCCAGGCGCGCGTTTGCGCCTCATCCTGATGCGTGGGCGGGGTTTCCCCGCGCGCCTCGGCAATCACATCCAGTTCCTGATGCAACACCTCGGCAAAATCCAGTTTGTCCTGTGCCATGTCTCACTCCCGTTGCCCCCAGCCACGCCGGGGAATAAAAACCGCCCGGCATGATAGCAAAAGATGTTTGCAGGCTGACACAAAAAGCATGAGCGAAGCCGTGACGGGCTTCGCTCAGTCAATGAGGATTTCTGGCAGCGCGAACCTCGATCACGGCCTCGCAGTCAGCGCATGAGCTGCTTATTACAAATCCCCCGCGCTGGCGGCACGCATCATGTTCTTCAACGCCTCCATCACGCGCTCGGCGTTTTTGCGGGTGTCGCCTTTCAGGCTGCGCACGAATTTGTCGTTCATCATCAGGCTAATCACCCAGCGTTTGCCGTCAGTGTCTTCGACGATGGCGATGCGGCAGGGCATGAAGGCGATGGTGTTGATGTCCGCCGCCAGCATTTGCTGTGCGGTCAGGCCGTCGCAGAAGTTGAAAATCTCCATGCGCTTGGCCGGTTTGCCGGTCAGGGCTTCGATTTCCTTGTAAATCAGGTTCGCGCCGACGAATTTGATATTGAGCTGGTTGGCGCGCAGTTTCAGCGATTCCACCGCGTCGTCAAAGCTGACCGACTCAGCCACCTGGATTTTCACCAATTGCACCTGAATGGCGCTGATGGTCATGGCGGGGGCGGCGGCATACGTGGGTGCGGCCAACAACAGCGTAATAAACAGGATGAGGGTACGCATGGGGTTCTCCTTGGGTATTTTTTATTTATGAATTGTTCGCATCGAGCGTAGGGCGGATAAGCGCCAGCGCATCCGCCATCACACACCAGAATCTGGTGGATGCGCTGCGCTTATCCACCCTACTTTTATAGCATGCCGGGATTGCCTTTAACGCCTTTCAGCGTGGGCACGTTGGGTTGGCTGATTTGGATGGTTTTTTCATGGCGCAGGTGGCGGGCGACCACGTCCCAAATCGGCTCGCCACCCCGGGCAGCTTCCGACACCGCCGCCCAACCGGCGACCTTGTAGCGCTTGTTGGCATCCAGCAATTGCCCGCCCAGGCGCATGTCCTGCACGCGCTGGCCCATACTGGCCGTGGGGTCGAGGGTGTATTGCAAGCCACCGACGCGCACCATGTCGCCGCCCTGCTGATAATAGGGATCGGGGTTGAACAGGTTGTCACCCACGTCTTCCAGCACCGCCTTGATTTGCGCGCCGGTCAGCTCGTTAACGGTGGTGGCCGGGTACGTAATGGCGGTCTGCGCCAGCAGATCTTCCATGGTAATCGTGCTATGCGGCAGCAGCGAAGTGCCCCAGCGGAAGCCGGGCGAGAAGGCAATCGGCGCGTCCTTTTCCCGCATCAACGCGTCCAGAATCAACTGGTCAAAGCTGCCGTTGAAATTGCCCCGACGGTACAGCGTGCCTTCGGTGACGGCCAGCGGCTCGGCCAGTTTGCTGGCATGCGGGGCGCGCAGCTTGTCGAGCAGCGCCTGCATGTCTCGGTCGGCGGGCAGCAGGTTGGCGAATACCGGCAGCAGCTTGTAGCGGAAATCAGTCACTTTGCCGCCTTTGACCGTGAAGTCCATCACGCCGAGGAATTTGCCGTTCGAGCCAGCATTGGTGACGAGCGTGGTGCCTCCGGCATTTTTCACCGCAATCGGTTGCGGCACGCCGTCGTGGGTGTGACCACCGAAAATGGCATCCAGCCCGCGCACCCGCGAGGCCAGTTTCAAATCCACGTCCATGCCGTTGTGCGACAACAGCACCACCACCTGCGCGCCCTTTTGCCGCGCTTCATCGATTTGGCTTTGCAGCGCTTCCTCCTGAATGCCGAAAGACCAGTCCGGCGTGAAGTAGCGCGGATTGGCGATACTGGTGTAGGGGAAAGCCTGGCCGATAATGGCCACCGGCACCTGGTTGATTTCGCGGATCACATAGGGCTTGAACACCGGGTCGCCGAAATCGGCGGTCTTGATGTTCTGCGCCACAATGTCGATTTTGCCCTTCAGGATTTTGCTTTCGGCCTCCTTGACGCGCTCCGCGCCGTAGGTGCATTCCCAGTGCAAAGTCATCACGTCCACGCCCAGTTGCAGACAGGCTTCCATCATGTCCTGGCCCTGCGTCCACATCGACAGGCCAGATCCTTGCCAAGTGTCGCCACCGTCCAACAACAGCGCGCCGGGGCGCTGGGTGCGGATTTGTTTCACCAGCGTGGCGAGATGGGCGAAACCGCCGACCTTGCCGTATAACTTGGCGGCTTGCTCAAAATTCAGACAGCTCAAGGCATGCGCTTCTGGGCCGTTGGCGGCGATGCCAAAGCGCTTCAGCAGCGCGTCGCCCACCAGATGCGGCGCTTGGCCCAACATGCTGCCCAGTCCCAGATTGATGCTGGGTTCGCGGTAATACAGCGGGTTAAGCTGGGCATGCACATCGGTGATGTGCAGCAGGCTGACATTGCCCTGGCGCGGTAGGTGGTACAAATTTTTCGCCTGCGCAGCCGCCTTGCCCGCTTCCACCGGCAACGCCCAACCGCCAGCGGCAGCCACGCCCAGCAATTGCAAAAATTCACGTCGATTGAGACTCATGCTGTTCTCCAAACTGTGCAACCCGAACAGTCCATTAACCATTCCCTCCCCCTTGCAGGGGGAGGGTTAGGGTGGGGGTAGAAACTATCCCTTTGACGCAAGGTTTCAACCCCCATCCCAGCCTTCCCCCTGCCAGGGGGAAGGAGTCTGTTCAGGTGCCACAACACAAAAAACGGGCGGATAGTCGCCTACCCACCCGTCATTGCCCGCCGCTTATTTCTTGGCTGGCTCATCCTTGTTGACCACGGATTCTGGATCCAGCAGCAGCGCCACCAAGTCCCGAATCTGCGTTTCGGTCAGCGCGCCGACATGACCGAAGCGCGGCATGTTGGTGCACAGGTTAAAGGCCTTGGCGTTGTAAATCCGGCCATACACGTACTTCTGCATTTCCGGGGTGTTGCCACGATTACGGCCAAAATGCGCCAAACTGGGGCCAATGGTGCCGTAGGCGATTTCTTTAGGTGACAGTTGGTGGCAGTTGTAGCAATTGCCGCCCACTGGATCTTCCGCCTTGTCCGACCAGGTCATACCACGCCCGCTTTGCGCCAGTTTCTCACCCGCTTTCCAGTCGCCCATCAACTTGCCGTCAGCGGGATATTTAATCGTCGCAGCTTGTTGTTTTTCCAGTTTGTCCTGCACAGCGTGCGGGGGATGGTCGAGATATTTGGTGCAAGTGGCTTGCACCTCGTCCTGATTCACCCGCTCCACCTTGGCAATGCCCTTTTCGCGGAAATCGCGCTTGATGACGGCGGTGGCTTTGGCATCCAACCCAGTCTGTCCGGCAGCCAGCGCCGAGCCACATACGCTCAGGGCCAACAAGCTCATCCATGTTTTTTTCATAGCAGTCTCCTCCACTTATCAGCGTTTCAGGCCGGGGCCGTCATATTTGGCGTCGTTGGCGTTGGCGGCCAGGAACATGGTCAGTGCCACGGTCAACTCCGAGCCATACACCGGTTCCGGGAAACGCTGCTGGCGGAAGCAGTCATTCAGCCGCCACTGGAAGGAGCGGAACAGCCCTTGTGAGACGCGGTAGGCGGGCCACACGGTATAGGTGCGTTGCGCGCCGATGTTGGTGGTCAGGTTGGGCAAGTCCTGCAAGCGAATGCGGCGACCGTTTTCGCTATGGCAAGTGGCGCAGGCAAAGTCATACGGCCCGGCGCGGTAGTAGAAAATCCGCTTGCCGATTTCGTAGGCTTCCTTGGCCTTGGGATGCTTGAGCGACACGGCCATTTTCATGCCCCGCGACTGCCCGGCCACATACGCCACCACGGCTTCGATGTCAGATTTTTTCTTCTCGGTGCTGAACGGCGCTTTCACGATGTCGGCTTCGGGAATGCCCTGCAAGGTGGTCATGCAGGTCAGCAAACGCGATTCCAAATCCTGCACACGCTTGGTGTCCGGGAAATAGCGCGGCAATTCGGCATACGCGCCTTTCACCACGCCGGGGCCTTTGCCCAGATCGCATTTTTCTAGCGTGGCCTTGTTGGAGCCCGCCGGGGTTTTCCAGACTTCTTCCCCGCGCATTTCGTCCAGTTCGGCGGGGTTGCCGTCACTGATCATTTCGCGGTACTTGGCAATTTCTTCTGCGCTGCGGTCTTCGTCTGCGGCGAAAACCGACAATGGCGCGGCCAGCGTCAAGGCCAGCAGCATGCGACTTGTTTTCATGTTCTTCCTCCACAAAAAAACGGGGCCATCGTGCAGATGTCCCCATTTTGTCGTTAAGCCTTTTCGGCGATTTCCACTTCGTCGCTGCGGCTGTCGTCCTTGTTGTCCTTCCAGCTCACCGTCACCTTGTCACCCTTGGCCCCGCCCTTGAAGCGGAACACCAGATAGGGATTCTTGGACACCGCTGTGCCGAATTGCGCTTCCAGCACCACGCGGCCATTGTGTTTGGCAGTCAACTCGGTAATGAACCAGGCGGGGATGACAGCACCCGCCGCATCCTTACGCAAGCCGGTTTCCATGTCGTGCTGCATCAGCACTTTGACTTCAGTCACGCCATCCTTGACGGCGGCGCGGATTTTCATTGGGCTTCCCATGTTTTTCTCCTCCTTAACCGCCACAACCGCCTTGGGTCACTTTCACTTCCCGTGCGGCCCGATACAACTTGCCGTCGGCCTTGACCAACACAATCACTTGTGCGGTTTGGCCCATTTTCACACGGGTGGTGACGAAGCCTTCCGTCCCAGCCGGGAAGGAAAAGTCGGCAGCCAATACATTGGGATTTTTGTCCACGAACACCATGATGCGGGTGGTATCGGGCAGGGTGCTAGTGACAGACACGGGCACCACGGCGCCGTTTTCTGCGATTTCGGGCACAGTCAACGCAATGGCCTCACTACTAGCGGGCAAGATCGCGCCCAAACCATCCAGTGCTTCATTCATGGTTTTGGCGCTAAACAGGGGCTTGTTCCACTCGGCTTGGGCACCTTGCGGTACCAACCCCAGCGAAAGAAATAAACCCCACAGCCCCAAGGCACCCCCCGTTTTGAGGGCTTGGCGACGTTCCAAGTTAACCATGTCTTGTCCTCTCGTTGTTGTAAAAATCATTGGATCACGCCCAATCCAGCCAAACTGGACGCAAGTACGTCTAAAGCAGGAAATTGATTTTAATCAGTGCTGTACCACCAGTGTTGGCACGGCCAAAGCACCGGCAATGCGCTGCATCGTGGTGCCTTGGCCACTGATAAAGGGAATAAAGTTATGGCGATGTTTCCCCACAATCAGCAGATCCGCGCCACTTTCCTGAGCCACCGCAATCATTTGCTCAACCGGATTGCCAATCAACACCTGACCATGCGCCTGTGGGCACAAGGCACGGGCGCGGGCTAATTTCAGGGTATTCAGACGTTGCGTGACTTCCAGCGCTTGCGTATTGGACGCGACACTCAGCAAAGTCAGCGGCAAACCACAGCGTCCGGCAATCGCCCCGGCCATTTCCGCCACATTCACCGCCGCCGAGCCTTCGCCCACCGCCGCCAAAATATGCCGCTGCCAGAACGTTGCCATGCGCGGCACCATCAGCACATCACATTTGGCATCGCGGATCACCTTGCTGACCATCTCGCCCACCAGCAGATTGGCCAGAAAGCCCGGCTGACCACGCCGCCGCACAATAATCAGATCCGTTTCCGTGGCATGTGCTTCGTCCACGATTTCTTCATTGGCCTGCGCACCATGTCGCACGCGCACATCCAGCTTCACCTCGGCTTGCGCCGCGAGTGCCTCCAGTGCCGCAATCTTGCTGGCGACCGCTTCATCGGCTTTTTGTGCCAATTCAGGCGCGGAGGATTCAAACTCCGGGTTGCTTAACACGGGAATAATGACGCGTAAGGGCATGCCACACTGTTTGGCCATATCGAAGGCTAAACGCTCCGCACCAGAATCAAAATCCGTGTGTTCGGTTGCCAACAAAATTTGCTTGTAAGGATGTTGATTCATCACGTGGTTCCTAATGATGTCCGCCGCCGAGGAGACCGGAGGCAGCCAAAACTTGTACCGCCAGTGCAACGATACAAATCAGGACAAATACATTGTCCTTGCGTTTCAAGTAGATCGGAATGATGGAGAGCAGGCAGAAAACCGAGCAAGTGGACAGCCAAGCGATACCCGCCAGACTGGCGTAATCACCACGCGCCAACAGTGCCAACCAGTCCCACCCCTTGGGGCTGCCGGTCTTTTCCAGATACTCGTGTACCGGCAAATTCCACAGTTGCGGCAGTTGATCTACGGGCACATGCGGCGTCATGATGCCCATGACATAGGCAAAGAACATCACCACCAAGGCCGCCAAGCCCAGATTGGCGCCCCACTTCAGCAAGGTTGCATAGCGCAACTGCTCTTCGGATACGATTAAATTTGCCATGATTACATCCAGATTCCTAAACCTTTAAGCAATGCCCGAATACCCGCAAACAACAGCAACGAAATCACCATTTTGCGCACCACAGAGGCCTTGAGAACATTCAGCAATTTCGCGCCAATATTGGCGCCCAGCATCATGCCGATGACCGAGGGCACGGCGATGATAGCCAGTACCGCGCCCTTGTTCAAATAAATCCAGGCGGCGGAGGAGTCCACCAAGGTCAGAATGAAGCTGGAAGTGCCGGCAGACACCTTCAACGGCGCACCCATCAACAGGTTCAATACCGGCACGTTGGCCCAACCGGCCCCCATACCAAACATGCCTGCCAGAAAGCCAATACCGACAAATAAGCCCAAACCCATGGGGGTACGATGCACTTGCCAATTAATGTCACGGCGCTGGGAGGCATCGTGGAATACGCCATGAATTGCCAGCGCTTGCGACAAACTGTCGGGTTGTGCTACTTCGGGGAATTCGGATTTTTTGGCCAGACTCATCAGCACGACAATCCCCAGAATGGTACAACCTAGGGCAATTTGCACCACGGAAGCGGGAATCGCCAAGCCCAGCATGGCGCCCGCAATGGAGCTGGCAGAAGCCAACACCGCCATGGGTAAGGCCAGTCTCAAATTGGCCAGCCCACCACGCAGCAGCGAGGGGCCCGCAGCCAGCGCACTGGCCAACGCCACCAGCAACCCGGCACCGCGCACGAAGTCCAGATGAAACGGAAAAAATCCGCCGACAATCGGCACGAACAGAACGCCACCGCCCACACCAGATGGGACGGCGACAATGCCAAGAAAAAAGCAGGTAATAAACAGTGCCAACGGCCAACCCCACCACGGCATCGTCGAAGCCACAGGGGTAACTTCAACGGCATAGGCACTACCTGCAAAAATGGTCAACGCGAACACAATCCACAGGAGGTTGGTGCGCACCAGCCCCCCTGTGCGCTGCATTGCATCTAATGTAGTTTTAAACATAAAAACTCCCTGAATTGGCCGCCCCCAGGGGGGCAGCCGTGATGTATCCACTCACGAAACCGTTTGGTAATACAGGTTTTGTGGATGTTGCGCTTCGGCGAAGAAGTACCAGCGTTCGGCAAGCAGACCCGCGTATTGCAGCAGAAAAGCCAGCACGGGTAGATACAGCACCAAGGCCAGCGGCACGAAAAACACCAGCACCATGAAAACCGGCACGATGGTCTTGATGAAAGCAGCGCTCTTGCCGTGGAAATACTCGTGGGTGTTATAAGAACCGCCCATGGCCCCTTGAGTTTTTTGCACGATGCGTGGGTGACGCACGCCGATGGCCGATTGCAAGGTGCTGAACGGGCTGAGGCGGGCATTGCGCAACAGGGAAGCACTACGCGTGGACAAGGCCAGCGCGGTCAATACCAGCGCGGCTTGCGCCAACACTGGTACCAATTCTGGCGCAGTAAAAGTGGCGAAGGCGGCGGCCAAGGTCGTGCCAGACGCGCAGCCCAACAGTACAAAATTCACCAGCGTCAGCGGATGTGCCCATTCTTTCAGCACTTTCACGGCGGCATAAATCATGCCGGTGCAGATGAACAGGGTCATCGAGGTCACCACGCCCAGCAAGCCCAGCGCCACGGTGTAGCCCAGATGTTGCCAGTGTGCGACGCCATACAAAAACACTGCGCCCATAAAGGCTGGCAGGGCAATTACTTCCCGCGACAGCCAGGAAGTGCGCCACATGCTGGCCGCACGCCAGGCACGTTCGGGATGCCCCAAGTGGAAAAAGGACGCCAATAGCCCCAGCCCACACAGCACCAATACGATCAGGCTGCCGCCAATCAAAAAGGCACTGCTGGGTTGACTCAACAGCTCACACAGGAACAGGACGATAAATAGACCTTGACCGGCACCGATCAAGGTTGTCAGAAACACTACAGAAAAAGCAGGACGCATATCAAACTAGCCTCTTGGTCAAATGGAGCAAACGCACAGCAGGCGCGCATCAGGTTGCATACTCATCGCTGGGCGGATAATCCCCCATCGCGGCTTGGTCGATTTTGAGCGGATTGTCTTCCCGGTACAAATCATCCTCGTGGATGGTGATACGGGTCTTGCGACGCGGCAGATAATGGTTGGACGGCTTGGTACTGTGTTCCGGCATCAAGCCGTAACCAGCACGTTCCCGAATCGCCACCGACACTTCGGACTCAGGATCATGCACGTCACCAAACAAGCGCGCACCCGCTGGACAGTGAATCACACAGGAGGGCTTGCGTTCTTTTTCCGGCAATTTTTGATCGTAAATCCGATCCACGCACAAGGTGCATTTGGTCATCACCTTGCGCTGCTCGTCGAATTCGCGCACGCCGTAAGGACAGGCCCAAGAGCAATACTTGCAGCCGATGCACTTGTCGTAATCCACCAGCACGATGCCGTCTTCTTTGCGCTTGTAGGATGCGCCGGTCGGGCACACCGGCACGCAGGGCGGGTCTTCGCAGTGCAGACAGGATTTGGGGAAGTGCACGGTTTCGGTATTCGGATACGTGCCGACTTCAAAGGTTTGCACCCGGTTGAAGAAGGTGCCATTGGGGTCGGCGTTATAGGGATTGAAATCCGTCAAACCGCCGGCTGGGCCGGAGGTGTTCCATTGTTTGCAACTGGTAACGCACGCGTGACAACCCACACAGACGTTCAGATCAATGACGAGAGCCAGTTGGGTCATTTGCTCGCTCCTTTTTTGGTTTTACCGGCAAAGTAGGCCAACCAGGACGGACGTTCCTTGGTCATGCCGTCCACCGGCTGCATGGTTTCAAATTGCGGGAAGGATTCTTCCGGCTCGCCCGCTGCGGCGGGATAAATGCGTACCCGCACGTCGTACCAGGCGGCTTGGCCGGTAATCGGATCGGAATTGGAGAACCGCGTGCCGTCGGCATTCGGCGGCAACTCTTCCGAAATCAGGTGATTCAACAGGAAACCCTTCTTGGCCTCGTTGGCGTCGCCGGACAGATTCCACGCACCAGAAGCCTTGCCAATGGCGTTCCAAGTCCAAATCGTGCCGGGTTCGACCGATTCGGAATGGCGGCAAATACAGCGCACCTTGCCGAACTGCGACTCGGCCCACATCCAGCCACCGTCTTCAATGCCCGCCGCCTGTGCTGTCACCGTATTGACGTACATCAAGTTGTAGGTGTGAATCTGGCGCAACCAAGCGTTTTGCGAATCCCAGGAGTGGTACATCGCCATCGGACGTTGGGTCAGGGCATTGAGCGGATATTTTTCCAAATCGCTCTGTGCATCTTCCAGCGGCGCAAACCAGAACGGCAGCGGGTCGAAATAGGTTTCCACCCGCTTGCGCAAATTGGCCGGTGGCTGTTTGCCGGGGCGCTTGCCTTGGGCGGCCAGACGGAAGCCTTGCAGGATTTCCGAATACAGGTGAATCACAATCGGGTCATTGTCGCGGCGCAGACCGGCTTTTTGCGCCCATTCCATATAGCCCTTGTTCCAGTTGCGCATGTACTGGTGTTCCAGCGGCAGGTGGTAATGGAAGTGGCAATTGTTTTGTTTGTACATTTCCCACTGGTTGGGGTTGGCTTCGCCGCGCATGGACTTATCGCCATCCTTGCCGCGCCAGCCTGCCAAAAAGCCAATGCCGGAGCCGGGCGCGGTTTCAAAATTGATGACGAAATCAGTGTAATCCTTGAACTTGCGACCGCCTTCCGCCGTGGTAAAAGCGGGCAATTTCAAGCGGCTGCC
>DHYQ01000033.1:29211-33761 GCA_002414205.1 Gallionellaceae bacterium UBA5126
CACCGGAATGCGCACCGAATCCACCGGGCCGTCGAATTCGGAAATCGGGCGATCCAGCATGGACATGCAGTCGTGGCGTTCCAGATAAGTGGTGTCGGGCAGAATCAAATCGGCGAAAGCGGTGGTTTCCGACTGGAAGGCATCGCAGACAATGATGAACGGGATTTTGTACTCGCCGTTGGCCTGCTTATCCACCAGCATCTTGCGCACTTCGCTGGTATTCATGGTGGAGTTCCAAGCCATGTTGGCCATGAACAGCAGCAGGGTGTCGATGGGATAGGGATCACCGCGCCAGGCGTTGGTAATGGCGTTGTGCATCAGGCCATGCGCCGACAGCGGATGCTCCCAGGAGAAGCCCTTGTCCAGACGCACCGGCTGACCGTCGGCATCCACGAACAAATCATCCGGTGATTCCGGCCAACCCAGCGGCGTGCCATTCAGTGGCGTGTTCGGTTGCACCGCTTCCGGCCCCTTGGGCGGACGGGCATTGGGCGGAATAGCGCGTGGATACGGCGCTTTGTGGCGGAAGCCGCCGGGGCGGTCAATCGTGCCCAACAAGGACATCAAAATCGCCAGGGCGCGAATGGCGTTAAAGCCATTGGAGTGCGCCGCCAAGCCGCGCATGGCGTGGAAGGACACCGGATTGCCCTTGACGCTTTGATGCTCCTGCCCCCACCAGTCCGTCCAGGCAATCGGCAATTCGATTTTCTGGTCGCGGGCCACCACCCCCATCTCATGCGCGATGCGCTTGATGGTGGCAGCGGGAATGCCGGTAATGCCTTCCGCCCATTCCGGCGTGCACTCGGCCACGCGCTCCTTCAGCAACTGAAAGGACGGCTTGACCGGCGTGCCATCTGCCAAGGTAAAACTACCAAACAGGGCTGGATCAGTGCCTTCGGTATGATCGGCCACCGCCTTGCCACTATGACGATCCCACCACATAAAATTGTGCGGACGCAGCGGGTTGATGATGTCGCCGTCAGGATTACGCACCATCATGCCAAACTGGTTGCTATTGGGATCCTGATTCACCAACTGGCCACCATTGGTGTAGCGCGCCACGAATTCGCGGTCATACAGGCCCAGCGCAATCACCTCGCGGATAATCGCCATGATCAGCGCAGCATCGGTGCCGGGTTTGATGGGAATCCACTCATCGGCAATCGCCGCATAGCCGGTACGCACCGGATTAATCGCCACAAAGCGCCCGCCGTTGCGTTTGAACTCGCCCAGCGCCGCCTTCATGGGGTTGGAGTGATGGTCTTCCGCCGTGCCAATCATAAAGAACAGCTTGGAACGCTCCAGGTCGGGGCCACCAAACTCCCAGAACGAGCCGCCGATGGTGTAAATCATGCCCGCCGCCATGTTGACCGAGCAGAAACCGCCGTGCGCCGCGTAGTTAGGCGTACCAAACTGGCGCGCAAACAAGCCGGTCAGCGCCTGCATCTGGTCGCGTCCGGTGAACAAGGCAAATTTTTTCGGGTCAGTGGCACGCAGATGGCCCAACCGGCTTTCCATCATGCCAAAGGCTTCATCCCAGGAAATCGCCTCATACTCATTCGCCCCGCGCTCGGTGCCGACCTTGCGCTTCAACGGCTGCGTCAAGCGCGCCGGAGAATACTGCTTCATGATGCCAGACGAGCCTTTGGCACACAAAACCCCCTTGTTCAGGGGGTGGTCGGGATTGCCTTCGATGTAGCGCACCTCGCCATCGCGCAAATGCACCCGAATGCCACAACGGCAGGCGCACATGTAACAGGTGGTAGTTTTAACTTCGGTGGGCGAATCTGGATTCGGCGGGGAGATGGGGTCGTGTATTGGAGAGGACATGAATATGGCTTACCGTTCAAAAAATACTGATTAAAATGCCCGACAATTGCTGCATGGCAGCTCAAAAATACCCTTGAAGCTCACTTTCTATTAGGCCGAATTACGCAGGTTATTGTCTATAACCATATTGGGGGGGGTGACGCCACCCAAGGTAGCACCCCCCCGCCCACCTTCGCCCCAGGTACAGTTTACGCCACCCCAAAACCCAGAATATGCGACAATGCTTATGTACCGGATAGCCGCGTTTCTGGCTGCCGTCCCACTTGCTCCAGAAGACGACCCATGCCCACTCAGCCGATTTCGCTGCAACCCCTGCCACCAACGACACCAGCGCCGCCCGCACTTCCGGCCACCGTGAACTTTCCCGATCTATTATCCGCCTGTCTGCATACCCTGCTCCCCCTGATTCAGGCAAATGCCGGATATATCCGCCTGTTTCCTCCGAATGCAGAGACACGCCAAATCAGCGCGGCAGTCGGACTGTCCATGGCTTTTCTGGAACATGAGCGCAAAACCTGCGCGGAATGCAACCTGTGTGGCCATAACCTGTCACTCGGCATTTACGCCTTCGGCATGGGCAACTGCAAGACACGCAGTCAGGCCTGTCTGTTTGGCGAAGAATTCAAATCGGTTATTTTTACACCGCTGCAAGATGAACAAGGCGGTTTGGTGGGCACAATGACTTTGTTCTACCGTGCCGAGCGCAAACAGGTGCCTGCGCACGCGCTGGACGTGGTCAGCAACTTTACCCCACTCCTCCATACCGCCATCCTGCACAATCGCAGCAACCGCGAAACTCGTCGCACCGAGATTCTCACCGAGCGCCAATCCATCGCCAACGAGATCCATGACTCGCTGGCCCAAACCTTGATGTATGCCCGCATGCGCACCAATTTACTGATTGAATCCATACGCGGCTGCAACGAACTCATGAGCGCTGAATATGCGCATGACATTGATGAAACGCTGGAAAACTGTCAAAAAACCGTGCGCACGCTGATTTCGGATTTTCGCTGTGAAATCCATCCCTCCGGGCTGCTGCATGCCTTGGCTGAATTGGCGAAAAAATTTACGGCACGTCATGCCATTCCATTGGAATACAGCAATCGCGTCGGCGATCTGGACTTGCCTGTGGAGGTGGAAATCCAGATTTACTACATCGTCAGCGAGGCGCTGTCCAACATCGCCACTCACTCCAACGCCTCGCGTGCGCGCTTGGTGATTGACCATGCGCTGAACGACTACGTATTTACTATCGAAGATAATGGCCGGGGCGGTTATACTTTCGCGCCCATCGAAGGGCACTACGGCATGCTCATCATGCGTGAACGCGCCGCCCGTATCGGCGGCGAAATAAAAATCGAAAGTGCGCAGGGGTTTGGCACGCTGGTGCAGTTGTTTCTGCCTCATGCGACACTTCAGGGGGAAAAACAGGATGGAAAGAAAAATCAAGCTGGCGCTGGTCGATGACCAAAACCTGTGCCGCTGCGGGCTAAGCGAGCTGTTTGGCAAGCGCTATGACTTTAGTGTTCTGGGCGCGACGGGCACCTTGGAAGGCTTACGCTTATTGTTACAGGAAGAGCCAGACTTGATCATCATGGATTTACGCATGAAACCTATGGATGGTCTGGATTTGCTGGAGCAACTGCGCCGCGAAGGCTGCCCGGTGCCGGTGGTGATTTTAACCATGAGTGATTCGGAACAGGATCTGACCCGCGCCATCCGCGCCGGGGCGCGTGGCTACCTGCTGAAAGACATGTCGCCAGAAGAAGTGGTGGACGGTATTCGGCGCATCGCCAGTGGCGAGCTGGTGGTCGCCCCGGCCATGACCATCAAGATGATTAATATCCTGCGCGGGGAACAACCCACCCCGGAACACAAAAACCCCCTCAAATTACTCACCGAGCGCGAACGGGAAATTTTACAACTGCTGTCACGCGGCGAAAGCAACAAGAGCATCGCCAACAGCCTGTCCATCAGCTACGACACCGTGAAGCAACACGTGCGACACATCCTCACCAAGCTGAATTTATCCTCTCGCGTCAAAGCGGCGGTGCTGTTTACTTCCCAACAGCAAACCGACCACAACGAACGCGGCAATTAACCCAGATGAATCCGCTTGCACTGCTCGCCATTGCGTTGGGCGCCACCTTCGGCGCCTGGCTACGCTGGGGACTGGGGATGTGGCTGAATGCCCATTTGCCACAAATTCCGCCCGGCACGCTGTTGGCCAACCTGTTGGGCGGCTATTTGATCGGGCTGGCCGTGGCGTATTTTTTGCAACATCCGCAACTCGCCCCAGAATGGCGCTTGTTCATCGTCACCGGCTTTCTTGGCGGGTTGACCACCTTCTCCACCTTCTCCGCTGAAACCACCACTTTGCTGCTGCGCGGCCAATACCTGTGGGCCACCGGCATCATTCTGGCGCATCTGGGCGGCTCGCTGCTGATGACGGTGCTGGGCATCCACACCGTGCGCAGCCTCAGCGCCAACTAACGCGCCGCCACCACGCCACTCACCACCCACGGCTCCAGTTGCTGCCCAAACGCCAGTTGCAACTGGAAATGCTTGCCGCGCACCACGGGCATCCAAGCATGCGGCACGTGAATTTCCTGATTTTGCAGATCATGTAGCACACCGTAATAGCGCACCCCATCTGCTTCGTGACTCCACGCGCCACTCACCCGCCCTTTGATCAAAACATACCGCTGCCGGTCTGG
>DHYQ01000032.1:0-10436 GCA_002414205.1 Gallionellaceae bacterium UBA5126
CGCGAATAAATGTAAATCAAGGCCCGGCGATAGTGTTCATCGGCACGATTGGCCGCATGATCGGGCGAGCGGGCGGACAGGGCCAGCAATTCGGGACTGAAGTCCACCAAGCGCTCCGACAAACTCAGCCGGGTGCCCAATAAATGCGTTTCGTCCAGATAATGCCCCATCGCCACGGCGGCGTGCTGCTGCACCGCATGGCGCATCACATCGTGCGTCACAAAGGGATTGCCATCGCGGTCGCCGCCAATCCAGCTTCCCACGCGCAACAGCGACGGCACCTGCATGTCCTTGTCGAAACGCGATTCAAATTCCTTTTCCAGCTTGGCGTAAATCTGCGGAATTTCGCTCAAGAAGGTATAGCGGTAGTACTCCAAACCGTTTTTGATTTCGTCGCGCACGGTCAGCTTGGCCGGGCGCAACATGCGGGTCTGCCACAGAATCAGCACAAAGCGATGCAGCGCTTCCTCATTGTCCGCCAACTCTTCCGGGGTCATTTCGATACGATCGCGGTCGTACAGCAACTTGGAAATAATCAGTTGGCAGTCCAGGATGCTCTTGCGTTGCACCTCGGTCGGGTGCGCAGTCAACACCGGCGAAATCAACGCATTGTTCAGGAAAGTTTGAATATCGGCATTGCTGACTTGGCTGGCCTGCAACAAATCAAACGCGCGCTGCAAGCTCCCCAACTTGGGCGAGGAACCCGATTTCAGGTGCGCACGATGGCGACGGTTATGGTGCAAATCTTCCGCAATGTTGGACAACTGGGAGAAATAACTGAAGGCGCGCACCACCACCAGCGTTTCAGCCGTGGTCAGGGCATTCAAGGTGTTTTCCAGCAGCTCACGATCGCGGTCATGGCGGGTCTTGCGAAAACGCACCGCCACGCGGCGTACGTTTTCGATCAGCTCATAAGATGCGTCGCCTTCTTGCTCACGCAAGGTTTCGCCCAAAATACGCCCCAACAGGCGTACATCGTCACGCAATGGTTGGTCTTTGCTGGAAATATCGGTCGGGGTGGAGATCAAATTCATCATCTTCTCGGCGCAAAAGCGCGGCGCACCCTATGCTAGAATGCGCCGCGATATATCACTACTTCATTAGGAAATGCTTATGAGTCAGACTCTCCCAACACCTCCCGCCCGTCTGGTTATTGCTTCGCGCGAGAGTGCGTTGGCCATGTGGCAAGCAGAGCATATTCAAGGCAAACTGCGCGCATTATATCCGCAAACTGAAGTCAGCATATTGGGGATGACGACGCAAGGCGATCAAATCCTGAATGTCACCCTGTCCAAAATCGGCGGCAAAGGCTTGTTCGTCAAGGAATTGGAAGTCGCACTGGAAGAAGGGCGCGCCGATTTGGCCGTGCATTCCCTGAAAGATGTGCCCATGACCATGCCGGAAGGTTTTACCCTGGCCGCCATTGGTGAGCGTGAAGATCCGCTGGATGCCTTTGTCTCCAATCACTTTACTTCCCTGCAAGACCTGCCTGCGGGCAGTGTGGTCGGCACCTCCAGCCTGCGCCGTGAAAGCCAGTTGCGCGCCCGTTTCCCGCATCTAGTCGTGCAACCGCTACGCGGCAACGTGCAGACACGTTTGCGCAAGCTGGACGAGGGGCAATATGCCGCGATTATTTTGGCGGCTGCCGGGCTGAAGCGTCTGGGCTTGGGCGAGCGCATCCGCGCCGTGATTTCCAGCGATGACAGCCTGCCCGCCGTGGGCCAGGGCGCGCTGGGCATTGAAACCCGCGCCGACCGCGCCGATGTCATCGCCGCACTGGCTCCGCTGCACCATGCCGCCAGCGCCGCCTGCGTGCTGGCCGAGCGCGCCATGAGCCGCGCCCTGGCCGGAAGCTGCCAGGTGCCGCTGGGCGGTTTCGCTGAAATCATCGACGGTCGTTTGCGCATGCGCGGCTTTGTCGCCACGCCGGACGGCTCGCAAATGCTGCGTGCCGAATTGTTTGGCGACATTCATCAACCCGAAGCCCTGGGGCAACAAGTCGCCGATGCGCTGCGTGCCCAAGGCGCTGACGCCATTCTCGCCGCGCTCAATGACTAAACTGGCTGGCCGTCGCATCCTCGTCACCCGCCCGAATCATCAGGCGGGAGCGTTGGTGCAGGCCATTGCCGCAGCCGGGGGAGTTCCTCTGCTGCACCCTCTGCTCCACATCCACCCGACCACCGACCCAGCCGGTCTGGCAGCCTCACTGGCGCACCTGCACGACTACGCTTGGTTGATTTTTGTCAGCGCCAACGCAGTCGAATTTGGCGTGAGCGCCGTGCAACAAAGCGGGCAGCGCATCCAGCAACCGGTGATCGCGGTGGGCGCGGCAACGGCACGGGCGCTGCGCGCCCAAGGTGTAAGCCAAGTGTTGCAACCAGCCGAGGACTTTGACAGCGAAGGCGTGTTGGCGCTGCCGGAATTGCAAAAAATCGCCGGTCAGCGCGTGCTGATCTTTCGCGGCAATGGCGGACGCGAGTTGCTGGGCGAAACGTTAAGCGCGCGTGGCGCAAGCGTGACTTACGCCGAATGCTACCAGCGTAGCCTGCCCGAACACCTGGACGTGGACTGGGCCAACGTCGATGCCATCACGGTCACCAGTAGCGAGGCCCTGCGCCATCTCACCACACTGGTCGCAGCCCGCGTCTATTCCCTTCCCCTTTTTGTGCCACACCCACGCATTGCTGCCTTGGCGCAGCAGCAGGGCTGGCAACAGGTGCGACTCACCGCCAGCGGTGATGACGGCTTGTTGCAAGGCCTGTACGACTGGGCCGCACCCGCCGAGGCTTGCCTGTCATGACCGACCCCGTTTTACCGCCCCCCGCGACCGTGGAAGCACCATCCACCCCGGTCACGCCTGCCCCGGCACCCGAAAAACCGGCTCCAGCACGTTTTTCCGTGGCCGATTTTCTGGCACACGTCAGCATCAGCCAGATGAGCATGGCCCTCATCGTACTGGTCTTCGCTTGGCAGTGGGTAGACAGCCGCATCACCCTTAACGACATGCAGACGCAACTCGCCCAAAAAATTGCCGAGATGGATGGCAGCAGCAAGGCGAACCAACTGCTGCTCAACCATAGCCAGGAAGAGTTGCGGCAACTGGCGGGTAAAGTCATTGCCCTGGAAAATCATTACGCAGAAGCGCAAAGTCAACGCGCAGCCTTGGAAACGCTGTACAACGATCTGTCCAGCAACCGTGACGACACCGCGCTGACAGAAGTCGAGCATTTATTGATGATTGCCATCCAGCAGTTACAACTGTCCGCCAATCTGAAAACCGCCCTGGCCGCCCTGCAAAGTGCCGATGATCGTCTGGATCGCATGAAGCGCGCCAATCTGGAACCTTTACGCAAGGCCATCGGCCGTAATATCGAGCAGTTACGTGCCGCGCCCGATGTCGACTTGTCCAGTTTAAGCTATGACCTTGACCGCATGATCGAAGGCGTGAACGGCTTGCCGCTGGTCTATCAACCCACGCGCGCCACAAAAACCGCGATCACCACGCCAAAAAACACCGACAGCCCCATCTGGCAACGCTTGACTCAGGAAATCTGGCAGGAAGTGCGGCAATTGATTCGGGTGGAAGACACCGGCAAACCGGTCATTCCGCTGCTGCCGCCGGAACAGGAATACTTCCTGCGCGAAAATCTCAAGCTACATCTGCTCAATGCACGTCTGGCGCTGTTGACCCGTGACGAGACCGCCTTCCGCCAGGAACTGCGACAAATTGAACAATGGAGCGGGCGTTATTTCGACACGCCACGTGCCGAAACCCAGGCTTGGCTCAACATGCTGAAAAAACTCGCGGCCAGTCCACTGCGCGTGGAGCTGCCGGACTTGACCCCCAGCCTGCAACTGGTGCGTGACTACCGCCAGGCACGTGAGAAGGCCGCACGATGAAATATCTGTTCTGGGTATTGATGCTGTTTGCCGCAGCGGTGGCCATGACACTGGCCTCGCATACGCCAGCGTTCGTATTGATCCTGTACGGACAGCACAAAATCACCTTCTCGCTGATTCTGTTTGTTTTATTGCTGGTGACGCTGTTTGTGCTGGGCTATAGCCTGGTACGTTTCATTATCACCGCCCTGCAACTGCCGCTGTATGTGCGCAATTTCCGCGAAGAGCGCAGCCAGAACAAACGCCGCGCCATGCTGGATCAAGCGCTGCTGGCCTATTTCGAGGGACGGTATGCCGCTGCCGAAAAAGCCGCCGCCGACGCCATGACCCTGGGCGAGACCTCACCGGTTTACCCACTGATTGCGGCACGGGCGGCACATGCCCTGCAACAATACGTTAAACGCGACACCTATCTGTCGACCTTGGAAGAAGGCAACGTGATGCGCCAGATGGCCACGGCCGAGTTCATGCTGGAGCAACGCCAGCCAGAATCAGCGCTGGCCGCCCTGCAAACCCTGGCAGAAGCGGGGGGCGGCAGCCATGTAGCCGCACTGCGACTGGCACTCAAGGCTCATCAGCAAGCGGAACACTGGGACGAAGCCCTGCAAGTCCTGGAGCAACTGGAACGCCGTGATGCCGTGGAAAGCACCACCGCCACCCTGTTGCGACAGCAAGCCTTTCTCGCCGGCATCGCACGACAACACGACCTGCCCGCCTTGCAAACGTACTGGAAAAATTTGCCCGGCGAATTTCGCCAACGCAGCAAACTGGCGGCAGCGGCGGCACGCGCACTGCTGGCGCTGGGGGCCGATACGCAAGCGGCCGACATCCTGGCGGAAAGTTTGGAGAAACACTGGGACAGCGAGCTGATTGGGCTGTATGGCGATTGCCATTCGTCGGAAGCATTAAAGCAGATTGAACGGGCGGAGATTTGGCTCAAACGGTATTCAGAGGATGCCGCTTTGCTACTGACTTTGGGTAAACTTTGCACCTATCAAGAATTGTGGGGCAAGGCCAAAACCTATCTGGATGCCAGTATCGGCATTGCGCCCAGCGCAGCCGCTTATACCGCGCTGGGCCAGTTGACCGAAAAACTGGGCGCATCCCCCTTTACTTATTACCAACGGGCAGCCGAACTGTCCAAGCGCGCTTCCTGAACTGGAAGGCGCATTTTACTTTCAGGAGAGCATCATGAATATCAAGGGAATGATCTGTTTTTCCCTCTGTCTGTTACTGGCCCCGTCCGTTTGGGCTACCGGCAAGGTGTACAAATGCAAAAATGCCCAAGGCTCGGTCAGCTATCAGGATATTCCCTGTAGCCAACCCAATGACGCCGTGTCGAACTGGGATGCCAAAAAAGGCAATGCTGGCAAGTTGGTACTGGATGTCGGCGACGGTGGACAGTTTTTTGTCGATGCCAAAGTCAATGGCCAAAGCATGCTGTTCAAAATTGATAGCAGCGCCTCTTTTGTCACGCTGCCGTATGCCATGGGCATGACCGCCCAGCTCACCTGCCAGGACGGCAGCAGCAACACCGGCACGACCGGCTGCGCCACCACCATCAACACCCTGAATTTCGGGCCATTCACCTTGTCCGGCGTGAAAGCCATGCTATCCCCTTCCGCCAGCCAACCCGTGCTGGGCATCAATGTGCTGCGACAGTTCAACGTCACCCCGGAAGGTAGTCGCATGACCATCTCGGCCAAATAATCCACCTCCCTCCGAGGCCCTTTGCCCACTCGATTCCAACGAAAGTCCGTCATGAAAAAAATTCTGTCTTTGTTATTGCTCTCCTTATCCCTGACCGCCCACGCCGGTGAAGCCGAAATCCGCCAATCCTTGCTGGGCAAATTCCCCTCGCTGGGCAAGATCGACCACATCGTCAAAACACCTTACTCCGGGCTGTACGAAGTCGTCATTGGCGACCAGTTGTTGTACACCGACGAACAGGGACTGTATTTATTTGACGGCAGCATCATTGAGGTCAAAACACGTACCAACCTGACCGAAAAGCGTAGCAAGCAACTGTTCGCCATCGAGTTCGACAAGTTGCCGCTGGACATTGCCGTGAAGAAGGTCAAGGGGAACGGCAAGCGCAAAATGGCCTACTTCACTGACCCGAATTGCGGTTATTGCAAGAAACTGGAAAAGGAATTGGCCAAGGTGACCGACGTCACGCTGTATCTGTTCATGTATCCGATTTTTAATGGCTCCGAAGAACTGGTCCGCGACGTGCGCTGTGCCAAGAATCCCGGCAAGGCTTGGGACGATCTGATGCTAAACGGCACAGCCCCGGCCAAGGGCAACTGCAAGGTACCCACCGACAAGGTGCGTGCGCTGGGTGAAAAAATGCGCATCAACGGCACACCCAACCTGATCTTCGGCGATGGCTCCCAAGTGCCCGGCTACCTGCCCGCCGAAGAATTGGAAAAACACCTCAACGACGCGCTGAAAAAATAACATGCTGCCCATGATGGAACACCTGCCCTGCGATGTGTTTGTGCAAGCGGTGGCACAATCGCAGGATGGCATCACCATCGCCGATGCCCGTGCAAATTATGCATTGGTGTATGTCAACAGCGGCTTTGAGCACTTAACCGGCTACAGCGCAGCGGAAATCATTCAAGAGGGCTATCGCTTGCTGCAACGCGAGGATACCGAACAGCCGGAATTGCACATTCTGCGTGTTGCCATGGAGCGTGGCGAAGGCTGTCAGGTGGTGCTGCGCAATTACCGCAAAGATGGCTCCATGTTCTGGAACGAATTGAGTCTGTCGCCGGTACACGATGTGGCCGGGAACTTGACGCATTACATCGGTGTGCAAAAGGATGTCACCGCACGCAAGATGCTGGAGCAGTATTTGCACCAGAGTAATCTGGAGCTGAAACTGACCAATCAAAAGCTCAGTGCCAGCCAGCAACTCGATCCGCTGGTCGGCTTGGTCAGTCTGCCCAATTTCTTCAAAACCTTGGACACCATGCTGCTCGGTGCCATTCGCATGCACAGTGAATTAGCGCTGCTCATCGTGGAAGTGAATCATTTTGATGCGTTTCAGGCACATTACGGCGACCAGGCCGGAGATGAATGTTTGCGCCAGGTCGGTCATCTGATCGCCCGCGCCTATACCCGGCACTCGGATACCGCCAGTCGTTATGATGGGCAGCGCTTTGTCATTGCCTCGCTGGAAGCCAATCCTGAGGAAGTCAGTGCCCATGCCCGCAAATTGAGCGACAAGGTACGCGCCTTGGGGATCCCACATTCTGGCACCGCACAGGGCATTGTCACCTTGAGCATCGGCGGCGTGGTGCGTACGCCCACGCGCGGCACAACCCGCGACGAATTATTGCAACAAGCCCGACACATGCTGGCGAGCGCCGAACGACATGAACACGCCGCCATCCGCATTGCCGGTTGATTTTCAGGAGTACGCCACATGACATCGCCGATCGAAAAACCTGTCGCGACCGCTGGCAAAGCAGTCAAGGCAGTCACCCGTGTCCCCGCCATGCTGCTGGTCTGCGGTCTGTTGAATTATGGCTTGATACGCCTGCTCGCCCCGGCAGTCGATCCTGCTGACCTGAGCAACGTCATTGGCCTGGGTGCCATCTTGGAGGTGGCCTTGCTGGAGATGATCATGCGTATCATGCAACGCAAAAAAGAGGGAGCTGCAAGTGAAATGTAAATGGAATTGGCACCGCATCGCGTTATGCAGTCTGCTGTGTCTGGCGGGATGCGTCAGCGCCCCAATGAAGCAGGCTACCCCGGCGCGGGTCGCGGCAGAAGCCCCGGTGCGGGCCGAACCCGTCTCGCCTCAGCCCGCCCCACGAGCACCGGAGCGCACCTTGGCCGCCGGGGAAGTGGCGCACAAAACCAGCCTTGCCCCCAGCACCGTGGAATATCACGTCTGGCTCCCGCTGCTGCAAGCGCCTCACCTCAACTGGCATGGGCCACGCTATCAGATGTACACCTATGTGCTGTACAACGGCCCAGCCAATCAGGGCAATCTGCGCTATGACCAGCGTCAGGCCCTGGCCCGGCTGGCCAGCCTGCTGGACACGGTAGGCCGCAGCGAAGATTTGGCCAGCGCCGAGGAAAACCAGGTTCGCAGCCAGCAAGACACCAATCTGTTCCTGATTCCAGCGCTGACCGCCAACCAGCCCAATGCCGGGTTGGCCAACTACAGCATCGGCGTATCACGGGTCTATCTGGATTATTTCAGCCGCGCCCTGGCGCAGAACCAGAAGCTGCACAAACGCCTGCGCAAATATGGCCCTTTCCTGCTCGCCACCCTGAAACCCATTGGCGAAATTGTGCAGATACAAGCCGACGGCAGCACCCGCATCGACACTCACCAGCCTATTTTGCTGGTGGACATGAGCACCGCGCATGAAAAATCCGTGGCGGAAGTGGTGCGCACCTTCAAAAATCACGTGGCCGACACGCCCATGACGGACACGACAGCTTTTGAGCCACTACGCCTGAGATTAATCTCCACCTTGCTCAAGCTGAACGATGCCATTCCGCTGGTCAGCAACGCCGTCGCCGGTTCCTGTGGTTTGGTGGGCGCCGAAGCGGCCTGCAAATAAAGCCCCCCAAGCCAACATACCCAACTTGATTACTTGGTTGATCTAGCACTCCCCGCAAGGGAGTGCTAAAATTCCCCCATAGGAGGACAACCATGACTACTGCAATGAATTTACCCATGCCGTCTGCCGTTGGCAGCCTGGATGGTTACATCCAGTCGGTAAACCGTTTTCCCATTTTGTCGCACGACGAAGAATTTTCGCTGGCGACACGCTTCAAACAACAGAACGACTTGGAGGCCGCGCGCCAACTGGTCGTCTCGCACCTGCGCGTGGTGGTCAGCGTAGCGCGTGGCTATGCCGGCTACGGCTTATCGCAGGCCGACTTGATTCAAGAAGGTAACGTTGGCCTGATGAAGGCCGTCAAACGCTACGACCCGGATCGCGGTGTGCGCTTGGTGTCGTTCGCCCTGCACTGGATCCGCGCTGAAATCCACGAATTCGTGGTGCGCAACTGGCGGCTGGTCAAAATCGCCACCACCAAATCGCAACGCAAGCTGTTCTTTAACCTGCGCAGCCTGAAACAGGATTTGCAACCGTTGAAGCCGCATCAAGTCAGCGAAATCGCCCGCCAGCTCAACGTCAGCGAGCACGATGTGCTGGACATGGAAGCACGTTTCGCCGGGCACGAAGTGGCGCTGGAAGGCAATAGTGACGAGGACGAGGACAGCTACGCGCCGATTCATTATCTGGCCGACAGCGATGCGCACGAACCGTCGCACCTGCTGGAAACCAGCCAACGTGAACGCGCCGAAACCGAAGGCTTGGCCGCCGCACTGGCCAGTCTGGACGCCCGCAGCCGCCGTATTGTGGAGGCACGCTGGTTAAACGAAGGCGAAAGTGCCACCTTGCACGAGCTGGCCGCCGAGTTCAACGTCTCCGCCGAGCGCATCCGCCAAATCGAGCAAAAGGCCATGAGCAAGATGCACGCGGCCTTGTCGAAACTGGCCTGACCCGCACTCACCGTCATCCGCAGCGGATGACGGTTTTTTCATACGCTCCCGCCACCCGGTCAAATTTTCATCCCGCGCTACCGTGTCTGGTGGCGCTTGGGTTATATTGCCGCCCTCATTATCAGGAGACACCCTTGGCATCCGCAGAAATCACCTTGTCGGCCAACGGCTTGAGCCGCCGTTTCGGCGCGCAACTGGCCGTGGACAATTTGTCCCTGACCTTGCGACGCGGCGAAGTGTTGGGGCTGCTGGGTCACAACGGTGCGGGCAAAAGCACCAGCCTGAAAATGCTCACCGGCTGTTTGCGCCCGGATAGTGGCAGCATCCAACTTTGTGGGCATGACCTGCAACAAGCCAGCCGCCAAGCGAAACGCCACCTAGGCTATCTGCCGGAAATCCCCCCGCTGTATGCCGAATTACGCGTGGCCGATTTTTTGACCTTTGCCGCCCGTTTGCATGGACTGACCGCCGCACAAGCGCGCGTCGCCGTCCAAGAAACCAGCGCACGCTGCGGACTGGAAAACGTGCAGCGCAAAATCATCGCCACCCTGTCCAAGGGCTACCAGCAGCGCATCGGCATTGCCCAAGCCATCGTGCACAACCCGGACGTGATTATTCTGGATGAGCCCACCGTAGGACTAGATCCCACACAAATCCGTGATATTCGGCAACTGATACGCGAACTGGGGCAACACGCCAGCGTGATCCTCTCGACGCATCTGTTGAGCGAAGTGGAAAGCGTGTGCAACCGGGTGGAAATCCTGCAACGCGGGCGACTGATTTACAGCGACAGCAGCGCCGGCATGCAGCAACGCCAACAAACCAGCGGTTTTATCCTCACCCTGCACCAACCGCCGCCATTGGCGGTGCTGCGCGCCGTAGCGGGTGTGATGCAGGTTGAGGCATTGGATGCCCACAGCTTCCGCATCCTGCACACCCCGGAACACAACCCTAGCGGCGAATTGCTGACGCTGGCGGCCGCTCAAGGCTGGCAAGTGGA
>DHYQ01000032.1:10563-18369 GCA_002414205.1 Gallionellaceae bacterium UBA5126
TGGGACAACCCGCCACTTGGTGGCTGCTGGCGCTGCTGCAATTCGTGTTTGCTTGGTTTTTTCTGGCGCGCACGGAATTTTTTCTGGCCATCCAGCCACAATTGGCGCAACTGGCCACCCCACCCGGCGCCACCCTGACCATAGGCGTCCCCGTCTTTAATCTTCAGGCGTTGCTGGTGCTGGTGCTGACTCCGCTGTTCACCATGCGGCTGATTGCGGAAGAACGCCGCAATCACACTTGGCCGCTGTTGCAATCCGCGCCACTGACGACGGGGCAAATCGTGCTGGGAAAATTACTGGGGCTGTGGCTGTTTCTTGGGCTGGTTGCACTGAGTGGGCCACTGATGTTGCTAACGCTGAGTGTCGGCACGCAACTGGATCAAGGCCTGCTGTTCAGCAATACCGTCGGCTTGCTGTTACTGCTCTTCAGCCAAATTGCGCTGGGCTTGTACTGCTCCGCCCTGACCCACGCCCCCGTCGTGGCTGCCCTGAGCACCCTACTCATCCAGGCGGGGTTGTGGCTGGCCGATTTGCTCAGCAACGATGAAAATTCGGCGTGGCACACCTTGTCGCCCATGCACCACTTCCAAAACTTCAACAACGGCCTGCTGGACAGCCGCGACGCCGTGTTTTTCCTGCTCTTCGGTGCCAGCTTTGTGCTGCTGACCTGGCGGCG
Source organism: Gallionellaceae bacterium UBA5126 (assembly GCA_002414205.1). GTDB lineage: Bacteria > Pseudomonadota > Gammaproteobacteria > Burkholderiales > Gallionellaceae > Gallionella. The sequence goes on from DHYQ01000032.1 coordinate 11,240, forward strand.
ACTGGCGCGCAGTTAAGCGGCATTCAACGCCTGCAAGCGCTGCGGCGTGCCGACATCCACCCATAAGCCAACGTGGTGTTTGCCAGTGACTTGTCCGTCGGCAATGGCCTGGCGCAGCAGCGGGCCGAGCGCTGCCACCGTGCCGCGTGCGATGCTATCAAACAACCGTGGGTGATATAGGCCGATGCCGCTATAGGTCAGTTTGGGCAAGGCCGTATCCGGCAACAAATACCCGTCTTGCAGCACAAAATCGCCGCTGGGATGGTGATCGGGGTTGTTCACCAACACGAGGTGGGCGAGATCATCACCCAATTCGACCTGAGGCAGTCGGGCAAAATCAATATCGCAAAACACGTCGCCATTCACCAGCACAAACGGTGCGTCGCCCAGCAGCGGCAAGGCGTTGGCGATGCCGCCCGCCGTTTCCAGTGCCACCGCTTCCGGTGAATAGCGGATTTGTGCGCCGAATTGCGCGCCGTCGCCCAGCGCCGCTTCGATTTGCGCGCCCAAGTGGGCGTGGTTAATCACCAACTCGGTGATACCCGCTGCCACCAGGCGCTCGATGTGCCACACAATCAACGGCTTGCCGCGCACCATGAGCAAGGGTTTGGGCGTGTGGTCGGTCAGCGGGCGCATGCGCTCGCCGCGCCCGGCGGCCAGAATCATGGCCTTCATGCGGATTTTTGCTCGATGATCGGTTGCCAGATGTCTAGCAGGTTCAGCAGCGGCTTGAGGTCAATGTAGCGCGCACAGGCGGCGCGCAGGTAGCGCAGCACCAGCGGCATGTCCTGCAAATAGCCCGCCTTGCCGTCGCGGTGGTACAGGCGGGCAAAAATCCCCAGCACCTTGAGGTGGCGCTGCACGCCCATCATCTCGTAGTCGCGGTAAAACTCGCCGAAGTCCGCCCGCACCGGCAACCCGGCTTTACGTGCACGCTCCCAATAGCGAATCAGCCAATCCATGATCAGTTCTTCGTCCCAGGCCACATAAGCATCCTTGAACAGCGAGGCCAAATCATACGTAATCGGCCCATACACCGCGTCCTGAAAATCCAGCACGCCGGGGTTAGGCTCACTCAGCATCAAATTGCGCGAGTGGTAGTCGCGGTGCACATACACGCAGGGCTGGGCCACATTGTTGGCGATGATGCGGTCGAACACCTGCGCCAGCTTGGCTTGCTGCGCGTCGGTCAGCGTGACTTCCAGATGCTTGGCCAGATACCAGTCCGGGAACAGTTGCAACTCGCGCCGCAACAAGGCTTCGTCATACGCGGGCAACTGATCGGGGCGGCTGCCGAGTTGCAACTGAATCAGCGCATCGGTGGCGGCGCGGTACAGCGGCGTGGCCGTCTGCGCGTTCAGGGCTTGCAGATAGGTGGTGTTACCCAGATCGGCCAGCAGCAAAAAGCCCTGCGTCAAATCTTGGGCATGGATATGCGGCACATGCACGCCGCTGGCCTCGAACAACTGCGCCACCTGCACAAAGGGGCGGCAGTCTTCGTGCTGCGGCGGCGCATCCATAACAATCAAGCTACGCTCGGCAAAGCTGGCGCGAAAATAGCGGCGGAAACTGGCGTCGGCGGAGGCGGGCGCGAGGGTAAAGGCGTCGTTTGGGAACAGGCTGTGCAGCCAGTCGGTCAATTGCTGTTGGCGTTGCATGGTAGGGGGTGGCTAGTTAATGGTAAAATCCGTGCCATTTTATCACCTATACCCCGTCGCACCGTATGCGCTTCCGCTGCAAGCCCATCCTGCTATCCCTGATTGCCTCGTTTGCCACGCCTTTGCCGGTCTGGGCCGACGAGGCGGCTTTGCGTCTGGATCCCACCTTTCACAACCAACCTAGGCCACAGGAAGCCACGGCGGCCTTTGTGACGGCGGATCATCTGGAAGGCCAGAAAAACGGCCAGATGGAAGCCACGGGGAATGTCACGCTGCGGCAATACGATCAGACCCTGAGCGCGGATCGCCTGCGCTATGACGAAAACACCCGCGACGTGGAAGCGGATGGCAAAGTCCGTTTCCAGCAAGGCAACAGCACGCTGGACAGCCCCCATCTGAAGCTGAATCTCGATACACACATCGGCGAAATGCAGCAACCCAGCTACTACCTGGCCGAAAATGGCGGGCGCGGCCAGGCCGATATGCTGCATATTCAGGACAAGCAGCATTACCAACTCGACAACGCCGGCTACACCACTTGCCCTGCCGGCAAGACCGACTGGGCGCTGACGACGGGCACGCTGGAAATTGATCAGGCATTGCAAATCGGAGAAGCGCACAACGCTTGGGTACATTTCAAGGGCGTGCCGATTCTGTACTCGCCCTGGATGGACTTCCCGCTGGGGCATCAACGCAAGACCGGGTTTCTCGCGCCCATCTTCGGTGGCACGACCAAGGGCGGCACGGAACTGACTATACCGTTCTACTGGAATATCGCTCCCAACATGGACGCGACGCTCTCGCCGCGCATCATCAGCAAGCGCGGCGTGCAATTCAACAATGAATTCCGCTATCTGGAGCCGGGTGCACGTGGCGAAGTGCGGGTGGACGTATTGCCAAACGATGCGCTCACCAACCGCAATCGCGCACGCGTCGCGCTGAAACATCAACAGACGGTACTGAGCGGCACAACGGCTTTCGTCAACTTCAACCGGGTGACAGACGATGCCTATTTCCGCGACCTGGCCGATGCCGTGAATACCACCTCGCAGGTGAACCTGGTCCAGGAAGCCGGTGTCGTCTATAGCGCAAGCTGGTGGAACGCCGCGCTGCGCCTGCAACGCTATCAAACCTTGCAAGACCCACTGGCACCGATTGCGGTGCCTTACGCGCGTTTGCCACAGATTGCCGTGAATGCCTACCAACCGGTCGCGGGCGGCAGCTTCAGTCTATCGGGCGAATATGTGTCGTTTAGCCATCCAACGTCACTGAACGCCCAGCGTCTGGTCATCAACCCCAGCTTCAGCTACCCATTGTTGAACAGTATCTGGGGGTATCTGACGCCCAAACTTTCTCTCCACAGCACCCACTACAGCATGGGTGCCAACAACCTGAGCAATGCGCCGAATGCGTCACGCACGTTGCCGATTTTCAGTGTGGATAGCGGTCTGACCTTCGAGCGCGACCTGCAATTGCTGGGCGACAAATTCATCCACACCTTGGAACCACGGGCGTTTTACGTTTTCATTCCCTATCAAAACCAGAGCCTGCTGCCCAATTTCGACACTGCCCAAGCCGATTTCAGTTTTGTGCAGATGTTTTCGGAAAACCGCTTTTTCGGCAGCGACCGCATTGGCGATGCCAACCAGTTAACCTTGGCCATGACCTCCCGCCTAATCAGTGAGCGTAGCGGTGCCGAGCGTTTCCGGGTGACGCTGGGGCAGCGCTTTAGCTTCTCGCCACCCCAGGTCAATCTGGTCGCGCCCACCTCCAACACCGGACGCTCGGACATTCTCTTGGGCCTGGCCGGACAGGTGGATAAACTGTGGTACATGGATGGTGAATTCCAGTTTGACCCCAACCAGTCCAAAACGCAGCGCTACAACCTGACTGCCCGCTACCGCCCGGAACCCGGCAAGGTGCTGAATCTGGGCTATCGCTTTACCCGCGACGCGCTGGTCGGCACCTTGGTACCGGGCGGCACCACGATTTACACCCCCATCGGTGGCTTGCGCCAAGTGGATGTGTCCGGGCAATGGCCGTTGTCCGGGCGCTGGCACGCCGTGGGCCGCTGGAATTATTCCTTGCAGGAAAAGCGCCTTTTGGATTCGATCATGGGGCTTGAATACAATCAAAGCTGCTGGACGTTCCGCCTGGTGGCCCAGCGCTTTACCACCTCCACCCTGCAAAGCAACAGTGGTTTATTCGTACAACTGGAGCTGAACGACTTCATGAAAGTTGGCTCCGACCCGTTGGTCATGCTGAAACGCAGCGTGGTCGGCTACGAAAAAACCAACGAAAAACCCGATCTGGTAACCACCCCCGTTTTGCGCTAACCGAGACATGACATCATGCGGATCAAGCCGTTAATTTTATTTTGTACCCTGGCCACCCTGTCGGTGGCCCACGCCGATGAGCTGGTGTCCCCACCCATGGTGCCTTCCCCCAGCACGCCCGTCGTTGCCCCGCAACAGCAAGTCGGGGTGATCGACACGGTGCTGGTGGTGGTCAATAACGACGTGATTACCCGTCACGAACTGGATGAAAAAACCCAGTTGGCGATCCGCCAGCTCACCAAACAAGGCACGCCGCTGCCGCCACAGGACATTCTGGAAAAGCAGGTGCTGGAGCGCATGATTACCGACATGCTGCAATTGCAGTTTGCGCAGGAAAACGGCATCCGCGTGGAAGACGCGCAACTGGATTTCGCCATCAACCGCATCGCCCAGCAAAACAACTTTGCTTCGGTCAGCGACTTCCGCAACAAACTGACCAGCGAAGGTCTGGACTGGAACAAATTCCGCGAAGAAATCCGCCATGAATTGCTGCTGACGCGGGTACGCGAGCGCGAAATCGAAAGCAAGCTGATTATCAGCGACGCCGAAGTGGATCGTTATCTGGAAAACAAGAAGAAGATGGGCAACACCAATGAAGAATTTCATCTGGCCCATATTCTGATTAGCGTGCCGGAGCAGGCCAATGCCGGCAAGATTCAGGCCAGCCGCAACCGCGCCGAACAGGCGTGGAACATGTTGCAAGGCGGCGCAGATTTTGCCCAAGTCGCCGCAGGTTATTCCGATGCCAAGGACGCGCTGAAAGGCGGCGATATTGGCTGGCGCTCCGGCGACCGCTTGCCACCACAATTTTTGGAATTGCTGCACAAGTTGCAGGCCGGTCAGCACTCGCAAGTGATCCGCAGCCCGGCGGGTTTCCACATTCTGAAGATGATCGAAAAACGCAGCGGCGATGCGCCGGTGGTGATTACCCAAACCCACGCCCGGCATATTTTGATCAAAACCAGCGAAATCATGCCGGATGCCGAAGCCAAGAAGCGCATTCAGGAAATCAAGGCACAAATCGACAAGGGGCTGGATTTTGCCGAAGCCGCCAAGCGCTATTCGGAAGATGGCAGCGCGCCCAAGGGCGGCGATCTGGACTGGCTGTCGCCGGGCCAAACCGTCGGGGAGTTCGACGAAATGCTAAACAAACTGGCCATCGGCGAAACCGGCATGGTGCAAACCCAGTTTGGCTGGCATTTGCTGCAAGTGCTGGCGCGCCGCAACACCGACATCAGCACCCAGCAACAACGCCAGCAAGCCCGCGTCACCATCGGCACGTTCAAATCGGACGAGCAATATCAAGACTGGGTGCGGCAACTGCGTGATCGCGCTTACATCGACTATCGCGTCGAAGGAATGGCCCCATGAACGGTTTACCCTTGGTCATTACCGTCGGTGAACCCGCCGGCATCGGCCCGGATTTGTGCTTGGAACTCGCCTCGCAAGGGCAAAACCTGCTGGTCATCGCCGACCGTGATTTGCTGCGCCAACGCGCACTGTGCTTGAAGCTGGCGGTGCAAGTGGTCGATTACCCTGCGCCTGCACAACCGGGCACGATTCGGGTGATTCACGTTCCACTGGCCGTACCGGCAGTTCCCGGCGTGTTGAATCCGGCCAATGGTCGCTATGTACTGGACACTTTGCAACGCGCCGTGGATGGCTGCATGTCGGGCGAGTTCGGCGGCATGGTGACCGCGCCGGTGCACAAGGGCGTGATTAACGACGCCGGGGTGCCGTTTACTGGGCATACCGAATTCCTGGCGGAAGAAACCGAAGCCAAGCAAGTGGTAATGATGCTGGTCGGCGGCGGCATGCGCGTGGCGCTGGTGACGACCCATTTGCCACTGCGCGACGTCGCGGCGGCCATTACCGCCGAGGCGCTGGAAAGCGTGTTGCGCATCACCGAACGCGATCTGCGCCAGCATTTTGGCCTGCCCAAGCCGCGCATTCTGGTGGCTGGGTTGAATCCGCATGCCGGCGAAGGCGGCTACATGGGCCGGGAAGAAATCGACATCATGATCCCGGTACTGGACAAACTGCGCGCTGAAGGCATGGATGTCAGCGCCCCACTGCCCGCCGACACCTTGTTCACCCCGCACAAACTGGCGCAATGCGACTGCGTGCTGGCGATGTATCACGACCAAGGCTTGCCGGTGCTGAAGCACGCCAGCTTTGGTCACGGCGTCAACGTCACACTGGGTCTGCCCATCATCCGCACCTCGGTCGATCACGGCACCGCGCTGGAATTGGCCGGGACAGGCCGCGCCGACAGCGGCAGTTTGCAAGCCGCCATCCGACTGGCTCAGGACATGATTCGCCATGCAGCACAAAGCTAAAAAACAATTTGGCCAGAATTTTCTGGTCGATACCCACCTAATCCGCGACATCATCGCCGCGATTAACCCGCAGCCCGGCGACCAGATGGTGGAAATCGGCCCCGGCCTGGGTGCGCTGACCACGCCGCTGCTGAAAGCCTTGCCGCATCTGCATGTGGTAGAAATCGACCGCGACATTATCGAGCGCCTGCACAAGACTTACCCGGCAGACAAGCTGACCATCCATGGCGGCGACGCACTGCGTTTTGACTTTGCCAGCCTGCCGGAGCCGCTGCGCATTGTCGGCAACCTGCCCTACAACATTTCCTCGCCGCTGCTGTTCCACTTCGCCACCTACCGCCAGCGCGTCAAGGACATGCACTTCATGTTGCAGGACGAGGTGGTGGAGCGCATGGTGGCCGCGCCGGACACGCCGCAATATGGCCGCTTATCGGTGATGCTGCAATATCGCTACAACATGGAAAAACTGCTGGACGTGCCACCGGAATCCTTCCGTCCCGCGCCCAAGGTGAATTCCGCCATCGTGCGCATGCTGCCGCTGCCGCAAAACGAGATTTTGGTGCAAGATGAAGCCACGTTCGGCAAGATCGTCACCGCCGCCTTCGGCCAACGCCGCAAAACCTTGCGCAACACTTTGCGCCCGTATCTGGATGACGCCGATTTCGCCGCCTGCGACATCGACCCGCAGCGCAGGGCCGAGACTTTAAGCGTGGAAGATTTCACCAAACTGTCAGAACGTTATGGTATAAAGCCCCTCCCGGAAAAATAACTTTATTCGCCGCCATGAAAACAGCTTC
>DHYQ01000059.1:0-9990 GCA_002414205.1 Gallionellaceae bacterium UBA5126
AGCCGCGTGCAGCGCCCCAATTCAGCGGGCAGGGTGCGAATCTGGTTATCGGTCAGAATCAGCCAGCGCAACTTTTCCGGCAGCGCGGCGGCGGGTACGTGACCAATCTGATTGGCCTTGAAACCCACCATCTCCAACGCGGCGCAGCGCCCCAGTACCGCAGGCAACTCGGTAAAACGATTGTCTGAGCAAAAAATCACCCGCAACTTGTGCAGACGCGGCAAGTCCTCCGGCAAGCGCGACAAGGCATTGCCGGACAAATTCAACACCTCCAGCGAGTCCGCCAGGGTAAAAATTTCTTCAGGAAACTCAGTCAGCCCGCAAGACAAATCCAGTCGGGTAATGCCCGCCAATTCGCCAGCGCGCAGGGAATCTAACGTGTGCATGGGGTTGGTAGGGTGCAATAAGCAACGCGCATTGCACCAGATGTCAGAAAAATTTCCAATTCAACGAATTGGTGCAATGCGCTGTGCTTATTGCACCCTACGAATAATGCTATTCGGCAGCCGGTTCGGCGGGCACGTCGCCACCTGCTAACCATGCGCCAATCACCCCATCCGCCTCATCCACCCCTTGTTTTTTCAAACTGGAGAACAGTTGCACGCTGCATTGTGGAAAAAACTCTTCCAGGTGTTTGCGGACTTTGAACAGGGTGGCGTTGGCTTGTTGGCGGCTGAGTTTGTCGGCTTTGGTCAGCAGGATGTGCACGGGTTTGTTGGTGGGGGCGAACCAGTCGAGCATGGTTTCGTCGAGTTCGGTCAGCGGGTGGCGCACGTCCATGATGACCACCAGCCCGACCAGTTCCTGGCGTTTTTTCAGGTATTCACTCAGCAGGGCTTCCCAGTGGCGTTTGCTGGCCGGGGGGACTTTGGCGTAGCCGTAGCCGGGCAAGTCCACCAGGTATTGCCCGTTGCCGAGGGTGAAGTAGTTGATGTGCTGGGTGCGGCCCGGCGTTTTGCTGGTGAAAGCCAGCCGGGTGTGGTCGGCCAGGGTGTTGATGGCGCTGGATTTCCCGGCGTTGGAGCGGCCCACGAAGGCCACTTCGCGCCCGCCGAGTTGCGGCAGGTCGCGGAAGTGGTTGACCGTGGTGAAGAATTGCGCGGAGCGGAACAGGGCCATGAAGGGTTACCAGTTGGCGAAGATGGTTTCGGCGGCGGCGATGGTGGCGGCGATGTCGTCCGGGGTGTGGGCGGCGGAGACAAAACCGGCTTCAAAGGCCGAGGGGGCGAGGTAGTGCCCGGCGTCCAGCATGGCGTGGAAGAAGCGGTTGAAGGCTTCTTTGTCGCAGGCCATGACTTCGGCGTAGCTGGTGGGCAGGCTGGCGCTGAAGTACAGGCCGAACATGCCGCCGACCGATTGGGCGCAGAAGGCGATGCCGTGCTTGTGCGCGGCGGCGGTCAGGCCTGTGGTCAGTTGTTGCGCCAGCGCGGACAGGTTGGCGTAGAAGCCGTCGGCCTGCACCAGTTTCAGCGTGGTCAGGCCAGCGGCCACGGCGATGGGGTTGCCGGACAGGGTGCCCGCTTGATACACCGCGCCCAGCGGAGCCAGGCATTGCATGATGTCGCGGCGACCGCCAAACGCGGCAGCGGGCAAACCGCCGCCCATGACTTTGCCCAGTGTCACCAGGTCGGGTTTTACGCCGTAATAGCCTTGCGCGCCTTGCAGGCTGACGCGGAAGCCGGTCATCACTTCGTCCAGAATCAGCACCGCGCCGTGCTGGGTGCACAAGTCGCGCAGGGCTTGCAGGAATTCGGGCTTGGGCGCGACCAGGTTCATGTTGCCCGCCACGGGTTCAACAATCACGGCAGCGATTTCGCTGCCCATGTTGGCGAAGGCTTGCGTCAGCCCGGCCACGTCGTTGTAGTCCAGCACGGTGGTCAGGGCGGCGATTTCGGCAGGCACGCCGGAGGAGCTGGGTTGGCCGAAAGTCAGCGCGCCGGAACCGGCCTTGACCAGCAGACCGTCGGAATGGCCGTGGTAGCAGCCTTCAAACTTGACGATGCGGCTGCGCCCGGTGAAGCCCCGCGCCAGACGAATCGCACTCATGGTGGCTTCGGTGCCGGAGCTGACCAAGCGCACCATTTCCAGACTGGGCAACAGGCGGCACAGCAATTCGGCCATTTCCAGTTCGGCAGCGGTGGGCGCGCCAAAGCCCAAACCTTGCGCGGCGGCGGCTTGCACGGCCTGTACCACTTCCGGGTGGCAGTGACCGACGATCATCGGCCCCCAGGAGCCAACGTAGTCGGTATAGCGCTTGCCGTCGGCATCCCACACATGCGCGCCCTGACCGCGCTGGAAAAACAGCGGCGTGCCGCCCACCGAGCGGAACGCCCGCACCGGCGAATTCACCCCGCCGGGAATGCGTTGTTGCGAAGATTCAAACAGTTCTTGATTGTGAGAGGTCATGGTGTGGGCTTTCTGTACAAGTTGGTTTTATGTTTTGCGGCTTAATTCCGCTGATTTTCATTCCCTCCCCCTAGCAGGGGGAGGGTTAGGGTGGGGGTTGAGGCTGTCATCTTGACGGAACGCTTCAACCCCCATCCCCGCCTTCCCCCTGCTAGGGGGAAGGAGTGTTATGTGGAATTACCAGTTGCCAAGTCGGCAAACTGCCTTGCCACCGTTTCGCGCTCCTCCGTGCCATACAGCGCGGAAATCACCGCCACGGCATCGGCTCCGGCGGCGAAAAGTTGCGTGGCGTTGTCCAGCGTGATGCCGCCAATCGCCACCAGCGGCACGCCGAGTGACCGCGCTTGTTGCAGCAATTCTGGCTGGGCGGCGACGGCGTTGGGCTTGACCGTGGAGGCGAAAAAGCTGCCGAAGGCCACGTAATCCGCGCCGTCGGCCACTGCCGTTTCCGCCAGCGCCAGCCGGTTGTAGCAAGACACGCCAATCAGCTTGTCCGAGCCGAGCACCGCCCGCGCCGCCGCCAACGTGCCATCTTCGCCGCCGATATGTACCCCGTCGGCATCCACGGCACGGGCCAAATCGGCATCGTCGTTGACGATAAAAGTGCAGGCAAATTCGCGGGTCAGGGCGCGCAGGGCGTGGGCTTGTGCCAGTTGCAGTGCCGCGTCGGCCCGTTTGTTGCGGTATTGCAGCACCCGCGCCCCGCCTTGCAACACTTGGCGGGTTTGGCGCAGCAGTTCGGGGGTGTCTAGCAAATCCGGGGTGATGGCATACAGCCCGCTAATTGTTGTGCGCAGGCTCATCTTCGTCCTCGCCACGCGCCCAGAACAGGCGATCGGGAATGTGTTGCCCCATGCCGGGGCGGAAGCCGTTGTTGAGCGCTTGCCAGGTGTATTCCTGCGCCTCCTTCACTGCCTCCGGCACGGAGACATCCAGCGCCAGTAGCGAGGCAATGGCCGAGGCCAGCGTGCAGCCGGAGCCGTGGTAGCTGTGCGGCAGACGCGGCCAGCGGTCACTGCGCACGATGCCGCGCTCGTTGTACAGGGTGTTAATCACTTGTTGGGTCGGCTCGTGGGTGCCGGTAATCAGCACATATTCGCAGCCCATGGACAAAATCCGCCGCGCACATTCGGCCAGCGACAATTCTTCATCCTCGTCGGCTCCGGCCAAGCGGCGCGCTTCCAGACTATTGGGGGTGACGAGGGTGCATTGCGGAATCAGCAATTCGCGCATGGCATCCAGCATATCGGCGTCGCTCAACTCATCGCCGCGCCCGGAGGCCAGCACCGGATCCAGCACAAACGGCACGTCGGGGTAATCGGCCAGCACCTCGGCCACGGCGGCGATGTTTTCCACGCTGCCGATGAGGCCCATCTTGAACGCCGCTACTGGCACATCCTCCAGCATGGCGCGGGCCTGATCCACCACCAAGTCTGGCTCCATGGGCAATACCTCCTCCACGCCCACGGTGTCTTGCACCGTGACACCCGTCACAACGGACAGCGGGAAGCAGCCCATGCTGGAAATGGTCAGGATATCAGCCTGCAACCCCGCCCCGCCGCTGGGGTCGGTGGCGGCAAAACTCATGACGAGGGGAAAGGAGTCGGACATGATGGCAGGTTCTGGAGTGGCTAAAGAGCGGTCATTTTACCTGAAAGCATCCGGCGTCGAGACATTTTGCCCGTTGCTCAACAGGTGTAGATTTCCAGCGCCTGTTGGCGGCCACGCAGGGTGGTCAGGCCCAATGGACGCAGACAGGCAGGCGGTGTGCCGCGCAACATGGCCGCGCTGAGGATGATGTCCACGTGATGCTCGCGGCACAGGCTTTCCAGGCGGCTGGCGGTGTTCACGGTGTCGCCGATCAGGGTGAATTCCATGCGGTGGGCACTGCCAACCAGCCCGGCCACCATGGGCCCGGCGTGCAGGCCCATGGCGATGGCAAAGGGTGCTTCGTTGCTGCGCCGGGCGTTCAGTTCGGTGACGACATGGCGGATGGCTTGTGCGGCGCGCAGCGCGGCGGCGCGACAATCCTCCAGTTCAAACGGTGTACCGAACACCGCCATAAAGGCGTCGCCGAGGTATTTGTTGATAAAACCGCCTTCGCGTTCGATGCAGGCAGCAGCCTCGCCAAAAAAGGTGTTAAGGAAATGGATCACCTGATGCGGATCACGCGATTCGGCATAGGCGGTGAAATGGCGAATGTCGCAGAACAGCACCGCGCCTTCAGCCACATCGCCGCTCATCTGCATGCCTTTGTGCAGCAAGTGGTCACGGATGCGCGGATCGACCACCTTGCCGAAGATGTCCTCGATTTTTTCGATTTGCGCCACGCGGCGGTTGACCTCGGCTTCCAGATAGTCGTTCTGGTTGCGCAAGAAATCCGCTGAGGCTTTCAGCGCCAGATGGGTTTTGATGCGCGCCAAAACGATGGGCGGGCTAATTGGTTTGGTGATGTAGTCCGCCGCACCCAGCAAAAAACCGTTGGTTTCGTCGTCGATTTCCGATTTGGCGGTGACAAAGATAATCGGAATGTCGCGGGTTTGCGGGTTGGCCTTGAGTTGGCGGCAAACTTCGTAGCCGTCCATCTCCGGCATCATCACGTCCAGCAGGATTAAATCGGGTGGCTTGGGCGAGGCGGCGATTTTCAATGCCAGCGCGCCGCTTTTCGCTACCTTGATGACATATTCCTCGTGCAAAATGCTTTTGAGCACCTCGATGTTTTCCTGGGTGTCATCGACAATCAGGACGGATTTCTTATCTGGTTCCATCAGGTGTTTTCCTCATGCAGCGCTGCTTGCGTCATCCATTCCAGCAAGGCTTGCAGGGCAGGTTCGTAATCGTATTGCGCGACGTGTGCGGCGATACCGTCCACGGCCTTGCGCATGGCGGGGTCGCTACGGGCCAGTTGGCGCAATTGGGCCAGACTGGTTTCGACACTGGCATCAAACTCTTCCAATTGGTTTTTGGCTTTGTTGGCCCATTCTCGCAGCGCTGCACGATCGAGTGGTTCGGTATGTTCTTCTTCCTCGACGTCTGCGGCTTGCGGCGGCAGCAGGCGATCAATGTCCATGAACAGGCGCTGCACGGCGACTTCCACCGGTTGCAAGAGCTGTTCGATTTCCACCGCTTCAGCATTCAGGCTACGCTGTTCTAAGACCGCTGCCTGGGCATGGGCTTGCTCCGCCCCCAAGGTGCCGAGCAAACCCTTGAGTGTATGTGCCAGCCGCTCGACGGTTTTGCGGTCATTTTGTACCAGTGCCGCGCGGATATTGGCAATCGTGTCATTTTGGTGGCGGCGGAATTCGCGCAGCACGTATAGGTAAGTTTCTACCTTGCCGCCCATGCGACGCACACTTTGTGCCACGTTGATACCGGGCAGGGCCGGGAGCGCTTCCAGTGCCACCACGGTGGTTTCGGCGTGCGGTGCTGGCGGTTTGCTGGGGCGGGCCGGGGTAATCCAGCGCGCCAGTACCGTCAGCATTTTTTCGGGGTCGATGGGCTTGCCGATGTAATCGCTCAAGCCGGCGGCGAGATATTTTTCCCGGTCATGTGCCATGACATTGGCGGTGAGGGCGATGATGGGCAAGGCGGCGAAACGGGCGTCCTTGCGGATCAGGCGGGTCGCGCTGATGCCGTCCATCTCCGGCATCTGTACGTCCATCAAGACACCGTCAAAGTGCTCGCTTTGCAGGCGTGCCACGGCTTCGCGGCCATTGTTGGCGATGGTCACCGTAATACCCGCGCGTGCCAGCATTTCCTGTGCCACCAGTTGATTGATGGGGTTGTCTTCCGCCAGCAACAGATGCGCGCCACTGATACGGGCTACGGCGGCGGGATCAAAAACATCGTTCAGGGTGAGTTTGCTGTCCACTTGATGTGGCGTGCCCAGCACCTTGCTGACCGCCTGTAGCAGTTCGCTTTGGCGGAACGGTTTGGCCAGAATGCCGTCGATGGGTTGTGATTCGATATGCAGCAACATGTCATGTTGACCATAGGCGGAAATCAGCAACACCTTCGGCGCCAGGTGTGGCATGCCGGGAATTTCACGTAGTTTGCGTGCCAAGGCTAGGCCATCGGTGCCCGGCATTTTCCAGTCCAGAATGGCCAAGCTGTAGGGCGTTTGCTGTGCCAAGGCTTGCACCATCTGATCCATGGCACTTTCAGCATTGTTGACGCTATCCACCCGCATGCCGAACGCTGCCAGGTAAGTCTCCAGAATGTGCAGGCTATGCTCATTGTCGTCCACCACCAGTACACGTTGCCCTTCCAGACGAGGCGAGGCCAGCAGGTTCTGGGTCTGGCCGTGTGCGGCCTTGCGGAAGCGCGCCAGGAAGATGAATTTGGAACCTTGGCCATACACGCTTTCCACCCAGATTCTGCCGTTCATCATTTCCACCAGACGTTTGCTGATGGACAGACCTAAGCCGGTGCCACCGTATTGACGGGTGATGCTGGAATCGGCTTGGGTAAAGGATTGGAACAGCTTGTCGATTTCTTCCGGGCGCATGCCGATACCACTGTCCTGGATGGTAAAGCGCAGCATGACGTGGTTGGTGGATTCAGACTCAAGCTGGGTTTTCACCACCACTTCACCTTGTGCGGTGAATTTAATGGCGTTGCCTGCCAGATTAATCAGGATTTGCCCCAGACGCAGCGGGTCGCCAATCAGGTGGCGCGGTACATTCAGCGCGGTATCCAGTAAAAATTCCAGATGTTTTTCATGTGCCTGAGTGGCAATCACCGTGGACATATTGCCGATTACATCTTCCAGTTCAAACGGCACCCGTTCCAGTTCCATTTTGCCGGATTCGATTTTGGAAATATCCAGAATGTCGTTCAAAATCCCCAGCAAAGAGCCCGCCGAGGCGTGAATCTTTTGTAGATAATCGCGCTGCTTGGGATCCAGTGCCGTTTGCAGGCACAAATAGCTCAAGCCGATGATGGCGTTCATTGGCGTGCGGATTTCGTGGCTCATGTTGGCCAGAAATTCATCCTTGATCTGGTTGGCAGTTTCGGCATCTTTTTTGGCACTTTCCGCTGCTTTCAGTTTGGCGATTTCACTTTGTAGCTCGGCGTTCAGGGCGGCCAATTTCGCGGCGTCGGCATGAATGCGTTTTTCCAGCCCCCAGATACCATTGGTGACTGCCCAGGTGAGCAGGCTGAGAATCACCAGCATGATGATCCCGATCACGGGGCCGACCACACGCGCATGGCCGGCTTTTTCACTGGCATCGGCAATGGCCTCTTCAAAAATGCGCCGGGCGCTATCGTGAAATTGTTCCAGATGTTGGCGGTAAGACAAGCGGGCGTTGGGTAGCGCTTCCAGCGTGATATCCGGGGAGCGTGCCTCCAGTGTTGCCAAGGAAAAAAAGTGGTTGAATTCGCTAATGAGTTGCTTGATTTCATTGCGACGATTCGGCTCCACCTGCATGAGGCGTTGATAGCGGCGCCGGGTGGATTCGGCCAATTTTTCTGCTTCAGTCAGGCTTTTGGCATCGACCTTGTCCACACTGAACAGAAAGGTGATTTTTTCCAGATCGGCCAGATTGTCATCCGCAACGTCCAGCGTTGGAAACTCCACATCACGCATGTCCTGCAACTGGTTGTTGTTGTCAGACAGCACCAGAGAGGAGTAGGCGAGGTATACCGCGAAGCTCAGGGCCGCAAATAACGGCACCAGGAACAGGTTCCAGCGCAATTTGGAAACATTGAGCTTGTTGGCAGACAAGACCTGCACGGTTCTGATGGGCATCGCTTAAGCTTCCTGAAAAGAGTTCATTGCGTCAGCCGCCGCAATGTAGAACGCGAGTCTAGGATGGGAAAATCCGGCGGGGAGGTTTCCGGCCGGATTTTTAAAGACTATCCCGTGTCGCAACGGGGGAGGGGAAACTTAGTTTTGTTCCCAAGGCAAACCTTCGGCGCGCCAGCCACCCAGGATGTTGCGGTGATGCTCGTTGTCGCGGTTGCCTTCAAAGCCGTCTACAATGTTGTAGCAAGAGGGGAAGCCTGCCTGTGTGGCGGCGGCGGCGGCGGCGTAGGAGCGGATGCCACTGCGGCACAGGAACAGCACCAAGTTTTCCCGATCAACCTGTTCTTTCAAATGTGGGATGAAATTCGGGTTCATTTTCATGCTGGGATAAGTCACCCATTCGATTTCCACCACTTGCAGATCGCCACCGACATAGCCCACCCAGTCCAGTTCGGCGCGGGTGCGCACATCGACCAAGGTGGCGTTGGGCGCCAGTTGCAGCAGTTCATATGCTTCTGGTGCGGTGAGCGCGCCGCGATAAGGCAACATGCGTTCCTTGGCACGTTTGTGCGCAGACTCTAAAATAGCCGTGATTCGTCCCATTTTTATTACCTGATTCTGTTGATGGCATCAAAAAAGCGCCAGCCGATACAATGCCGCGCTACTGACTCGAATACTACCCCAAATTACATGAAAAATCATCGCCACGAGCCTTCACCCAGCGCAAAATTGTTCGAGCCTGCTCATCCTGAGCGTTTCGCCGCTGCCCGCAAAAGTACGTGGGTGAGCATCTTTATCAATCTTGGACTCACTTTTTTGCAAATCATCGGCGGTTTTTTTGCCCATTCCCAAGCGCTGATGGCGGATGGTTTGCATTCCCTGTCGGATTTGTTATCGGACGTGTTGGTACTGTTTGCCAACCGTCAGAGCAATCGTCATGCCGATGACAAGCACCCCTATGGTCATGCGCGGGTAGAAACTGCCACCACCCTCATTCTCGGCGTCTTTCTGGCGGTGCTGGGCGTGGGCTTGTTGATTGCCGCCGCCGCGCGCTTGCAACATCCACAGGCGGTGCAAGCGGTCAGTCCAATTGGTCTGGCGGTGGCGGTGATTGCCCTGCTGGCCAAGGAAGGCATGTTTCGCTACATGCTGGCCGTCGCCAAGCGGGTGCGCTCGCAGATGCTGATTGCCAATGCCTGGCACGCCCGCTCCGATGCGGCCTCGTCGCTGGTAGTGGTGGTGGGCATTATCGGCAACCTGCTGGGCTATACCTTCCTCGACCTGCTGGCCGCTGCGGTGGTGGGCATTATGATTGGCTACATGGGCTGGCAACTGGCTTTTGAAGCCTTGTCCGAATTGATCGACACCGGCTTGGACGCCGAAGAGGTGGAGGCGATACGCCAGACGCTGTTGCAAACACCCGGCGTGCGCAGCTTGCACGAATTGCGCACCCGCAAAATGGCCGACCACGCGCTGGTGGATGCGCACATTCTGGTCGATCCACGCATCAGCGTGTCCGAAGGTCATTACATTGCCGAAACCGCGCGCCAAGCGGTGTTGAGCCAGCATCACGTCATGGATGTCATGGTGCACATCGACCCGGAAGACGATGCCCTCAATCGCCCCAATGCCCATCTGCCCAGCCGCGTGGTGTTGTTGCAACGTCTGGCACAAGGATTGGGAGCGCCGGAGTTGTTACAGCAGAGCGTGCTGTTTCATTATCTGGATGGGCAAGTAGAAGCGGAGATTCATTTGAGCCCTGCGCAATTGGCACAAGCGGAGGCTTGGCAGCAGCGCTGTGATGTTCTGTGCCGCGATGACGCATTATTCCGCAG
>DHYQ01000059.1:10096-10681 GCA_002414205.1 Gallionellaceae bacterium UBA5126
CACGCCGCCTTGTACCACGCCCTGAAAAACAGCCAGTCGGTACACGCCGTATTCGTGTTCGACACGGAAATTTTGCAGGATTTGCCGCCGGACGACCGTCGGGTGAGCTTTATCTGGCACAGCGTGCACGCCTTGCAACAGGCGTTGCGGGCGCGGGGCTGCGATTTGCATGTGTTGCACGGCGCGGCGCGCAGCGAAATTCCTAGGCTGGCGCAGCAACTGCGGGCCAACGCGGTGTTTTGCAACCATGATTACGAACCCGCCGCCCGCGAGCGCGATGCCGCCGTGCAGCAGGACTTGACGCGCTTGGGCATCGCCTGGCACAGCCACAAAGATCAGGTGATTTTCGAGCGCGACGAGGTGCTGACCGGCAGCGGAAAACTCTTTGCCGTGTTCACGCCCTACAAAAACGCCTGGCTGAAAAAGTGCAACGACTTTTATCTGTCACCCTATCCGACTGAGCGTTACGCCGCCGCGCTGGCCCGGCTGCCGGGTGATTTTCCCCTGCCGTCGCTGGCGGAGATGGGCTTTCAGGCGCAAACCCCGTTGCTGGCCGCCGGGAGCGATGGCGCTTCGGCGCTGTGG
>DHYQ01000012.1:0-7636 GCA_002414205.1 Gallionellaceae bacterium UBA5126
GGTGAGCAACTGCTTACTACCGGCAATCCAGAGGTGGAGCGTGATCGCGCCCTGCTGGACAAGCTGGGCATGTACCCGCTGAACGAGCACACCCACGCCGCAGGTCACGCATGAAGCTGGCCACCTGGAACGTCAATTCGCTCAAGGTGCGTTTGCCGCAGGTGCTGGACTGGCTGCGCGACAACCCGGTCGAGGTGCTGTGCTTGCAGGAAACCAAACTGCAAGACCATGACTTCCCGCAGGAGGCTTTGCAGGCAGCCGGTTACCACAGCGTGTTTGCCGGGCAGAAAACCTACAACGGCGTGGCGATTCTCAGCCGCAGCCCGGCCAGCGAGGTGCAAATCGGCATTCCCAACTACGAAGACGAGCAAAAACGCGTTTTGGCTGCCACCATCGACGGCCAACGCGTGGTGTGCGTCTATGTGCCGAATGGGCAGGAAGTCGATTCCGACAAATACCACTACAAACTCGGCTGGCTGCGCGCCCTGACCGACTGGCTGCGCGAGGAATTACAACGCCATCCCAAGCTGCTGGTTTTGGGCGATTACAACATCGCCCCGGACGACCGCGATGTGCATGACCCGGTGGCCTGGCAGGGCAACATTCTGGTCAGCGACGCCGAGCGCGAGCGTTTCCAGCAACTGCTGGCACTGGGGCTGCACGACAGCTTCCGGCTGTTTGAGCAAGCGGCTAAGTCCTTCAGTTGGTGGGATTATCGTATGCTGGCTTTCCGCCGCAACCAGGGCGTGCGCATCGACCATATACTGGTCAGCGAAGCGCTTAAAACCGCCTGCGACAGTTGCGTCATCGACAAGACACCGCGCAAATGGGAGCGCCCTTCCGATCACACCCCGGTAATTTTGACCCTGACTTAACCGTTCATCGCCTGAATTCATCTTAAAATAACCGCTCATCGGTCGACCTTCGCATCCCGTCGGACGGTGCGCAACACCCTTAAATCAACCCGTAGAATTCGCCCCAAGCAATAGGAGGACACCATGCGCTTCAGCAAACAACAAGGCTTTACCCTCGTCGAAATGATGATCGTCGTCGCCATTATTTTTATTCTGGCCCGGATTGCCCTGCCTGCTTATACCGATTACATCACCCGTGGCAAGCTGGTTGAAGCCGGCGTCAACCTGGCTTCCTATCGCACCAGCATGGAACAGTACTACCAAGACATGCGTACCTATGCCGCCAGCGGTGCCGCCACGACTTGCGGCTTCCCGATTTCCAGCGTGACTTCCAAATACTTCACCTACGGCTGTGCCGTTTCCGGCACCGGTGCCACCCAGACTTTCACCGCAGTTGCCTCCAGTGTGGCCGGTCAAGGTTTTGGCAATGCAGTTGCCAACTACGTCTACACCATTGACGACAACAACACCAAGACCACCACCCGTTTCGGCGGTGCAGCACCGGCCTCTGGCGTGGGCTGCTGGCTGGTCAAACGGGGGCAATCATGCTGAGTTCAGCCCGTCAGCAACGTGGTGTGACGCTGCTTGAACTGATCATTGCGCTGTCCGTACTGGCCGCTGCGATCAGCATGTCGATTCCGGCGGTTTCAGACTGGGCAGACAACAACCGCATCAAGGCGACTGCCGATGCCATGATCAACGGCCTGCAAAAAGCCCGAATGGAAGCGGTACGCCAAAACGTGCCCGCCCGCTTTGTGTTGACCGACACACCGACTTATAACGCGACCGCCGGGGGTCAATCCGGCGACTGGGAAATCTGTACCTCGGACAACAATGGCAGCTTTGTCGGTAATCGCGGCAATTTCTGGTACAACACCGAAGTCGGCAAGCCCCCCAAGATCGGTGTCAGTACCGCCGCACTGACCGGCCAAGTCTTTACCACGCCCTTGGCGGCGGGTGCAGGCTTGACCGGATTGGGCAACAATTGTGTCGGCACCACCCCCGCCACCAGCAATGTCAACGTCACCTTTGACGCCATGGGTCGCACCATGGGTACCGGCAACATTACCCGCATTGACATCCTGAATTCGCGCCCGAACAACAGTAACAAGCGCTTGGTCATCACCATCAGTTCCCAAGGGCAGGTGGACTTGTGCAACCCGGCATCTTTGGATGTCAATTTGAAGTGCAACTGACATGAACAGTAAATTTCAACAACATGGCTTGGTGCTGCTGGAAGGGCTGATTGCCATCCTGATTTTCTCGATGGCGATCATGGCCGTCGTGGGCTTGCAGGCCACTGCCATCGCCAAGAGCACCGAAGCGCAATACCGCGCTGACGCGGCATTTCTGGCCAACCAGTTGTTGGCACAGATGATGGTGCATGCCGGTTCCGGCGTCATTACCGCCGCCGGCATTCAACCCGGCAACGCCATGGCCTCCGGGGTCGCCGCCGCGCCCAACTTGTACAACTATCATTGTCCAAACTGCACCATCGCCGCTGCCACCGCAGCCGGCACCAAGGCGGGCGATCCCGAATACGTGCGCTGGCTGCAACAAATTCAGGGAACGGCTGGCCAAGCGGCCTTTTTACCCGGCGTGACCGACACCATGAACATGCCCAGCATCAATGTGCATTGCACCTCAGCGGACTTGGCCCTGATGCCCACCTGCTCGGCAGCGACCATGCCACAGTCGGCAACCGAGGTGACCATCACCTTGCGTTGGCAAAAGAGTACGCGTGCGGGCAGTCCGCAGCACACTTATGAAACTTCTTCCGATATTCAACCGAACTGATCATGCGTACCTACCGTAAACAATCTGGTTTCTCGCTGACCGAAATCATGGTCGGCATGACCGTAGGTCTCATCATGATCCTGGTCATCCTGCAAACCATGTCACTTTTCGAGACACAGCGTTCGCGCTCGAATGGCGCATCCGACATGCAAAACAGCGGCTTGCTGGCCTTGTACACACTGGAACAGGAAACCGCACAGGCCGGCTACGGCATGATGATGACCTATCAAGGCATCGGCGATCTGCCCTGCCTGCAAATCAACGGCTTTGGCAACCCCGCCGGGGTGTTTTATGCCATCCCTATTGTGCTGACCACTTCCGGCACCATGGATAGCGTCACCTTGTCGCGCATCGACTCCGCCTACGGCGGTCTGATGACCGGCGGTGGCTTGGCCAACGTCAGCACCCCGATCGCCGCTCAAGCCGACCTAGTGGCCGCCTCCGGCATTCGCCTGAGCAGCGCCTCCGGTGTATTCAAGCCCGCAGGCGTGATCCAAACCGTTGCCACCTATCCTGCCAGCGCAGTGGATGCCAGCAACCTGACCTACAAAGTCACCTCTGCCGTGGCCGACACCGTGCTGATTTCCAGTGCGTCTGGTGTGGTTCCCAAAAACGCCTGCACCCTGATGGCCGTGAACAAGTTCGTTTCCGGTGCGGCCTACGTACCAGAGCAACTGAATGCCAGCGGTGTTTCGGTGCAGTCCGCCGTGCAAGCGTTCACCACCCTGAGTTTCAGCCACGTGAGCAATGTCGGTCTGAACACCGCATTGACCCCCACTTTTGCCAGCTACCCTCAAGGCACCGCGCTGATGCACAATCTGGGCCCATCTCCCACCTTGCGTAGCGTCACTTTCTCGGTCGATGGCAGCGGTCAATTCCTGCAAATCACCAATGGGGTGTCCTCGGTGGTGACCAGCAACATTGTCAACATGCAAACCCAATACGGGGTTGCCCCGGCAGGTTCGCAAACCATCAATTGCTGGGTCAATCCAACCGCCGCGAATACCAACCCCGCCAGCACCGCCTGCCCCGCCGGGGATGCGGCAGACTGGACACAAGCAGGTCTGATGGCAACACCGGCCAACATCAAACGCATCAAGGCCATTCGTGTCGCCCTCGTTGCTCGCAATAACGTGATGGAGAAAGCCAAAAACGGCGTGTGTAGCGCCACCGCGACTGCACCCATTTCCTGGTTGAATGGCCCGCTCATCGACTTGACCGCCAATCCAGACTGGCAGTGCTATCGCTACAAGGTATACCAGACCATCATCCCACTGAATAACGTCTTGCTGGGGAACCTATGAAACCGCTCGTCATACATCAACAACGTGGCGTTGTTCTGCTGGTCGCCCTGGTCGCGCTGGTAGCCCTGAGTCTCGCCGGGCTGGCCATGATGCGTACCGTCAATATCAGCAACGAAATTAACGGTAATTTCGCTTTTAACGAAGCGACCACCAAAATGGCCGATGTCGGCATGGAGGCCGCGCAAAGTTTCATCGCAGGCAACCTGTATGAGAACGCCCTGGCCCGCGCGCTGACCAATTGCAATGCCGCTGGCCCCAGCCTGCCCGGCGCAACCGCACCAACGACCGCCACCCCCGCCAATCCGATTACCAATGTCGGCTCCCCGGGCACTGCATTCGGCTGTCCGCAGTTCTATTCGACCTACTTTACCGACATTGACCCCACCACCAAGTTACCGGTCAACTTCCCGATCAACGGCTGGAGTGCCCCTATCGACGTGCCTGACTTGCCACTGGGTTGCCAAAACACTCCAGGAAGCTGTGACTACACTACGCAATATTTTGTGGAGCGCATGTGCACCAAGGAAACCTGGCAATGGGACACCACGTTGGCACCCGCCGCCAGCGCCGTCGGGGTAACCTCGGCATCTTCGGTGATTCCCAGCGGCACCCCTTGGTTGCCCGGCGCGCCAACCTTCAAAGCCTGTATCGCTGTCCCCATCAACGATGCTGCTGGCAACCCGATTCCCAACCGGGGGCGCTTGTACTATCGCATCACCATCAAGGTTATTGGCCCGCGCAACACCAAGTCGGTCGTGCAGTATTACCTTGGCATGGACGACACCGTACTCTCCACTGCGCCATAATCTGAAAGGGGAACCGGATGAAATGAATAAGCTCTAAGTTTGTAGTCGCAGTACCCGAAGTCGTAATCGTGTTTGATTTATATAAGGAATAAGATCATGAAAACTCAACCTAGCAAATTATTGTTGGCCCTGGCTGTTTGTTTCAGCATGGCTGCCGCTCACGCCGAAGGCGATGGCAAGAGCTCCCGCTCCTCCAAGGACACCTCTGGCAAGAGCACTAACACTGTCGTGACCACTGGCTGTACTTCCACAGTGCAAGCCACCGCCTGCGGCCCAGTGCAAGTGACCACTTGCGCCAGCAGCGGTTCCACCACCGCCGCTGCGATTTCCGCCGCCCAGAAAAACAAGGATGCTGAACGTCATAAGGACGACGGCAAGGATCGTGGTGATGGCAAGGATCACAGCGAATCCGACCATGGCAACAACAGCAAGTACTCCAGCCGTGACAACAGCAAGGATGACGGCGATGACAACTACGGTCGCCCCTATGGCTACCGCTGGGAACAAAGCAACAGCGGCGGCGTGAAGCAACGCAAGGTCACCGTCTGCCACCGTGAAGGCGGCGCACGTACCACTGTGGACGTGGATGATGATGGCCGCTACCACGGTCATGACAATGATCCAATGGACACCATTGGCGCTTGTGAAGACCAAGACGACAACACCGGCAAGCATACCGACAGCAAGAACAAGGGCCGCAGTGTGGAATCCATCTACAAGGCGACGACTTGCGGTACCGTGCGCGCCTACGCCGCACCAGATGCAAGCAAGCACCACGCCGATGAAGAGCATGGCAAGAATGCTGGCAATCGTTACGCCAACCGCGACAAGACCAAGGATGACGCTTCCGGTTATCGTTGGGAACATGACAAGGATGGCAACACCGGCACCAGCGGCGACCGTCAACGCAAGGTTACCGTTTGCCACCGTGTTGGCGGTGCCCGTGTAACGCTGGACGTGGATGATGATGGCTGGTACCACGGCCATGACAAGCACGCCAATGACACGTTGGGTGCCTGTGAAGATCAAGACGACAGCACTCACAAGTACAACAAGGGCGCGCTGAATGGCACCAATACCGTATCCCTGGTTAAGGACGCCGCTTGCTCCAGCACGGCTGCCACAGCAGCCACCACAGGCTCTGCCGCTTGTACCGCCGCCGGTGGTGTGACCAGCGTTCTGGGTGGTTTGGGCTGCGGTGGTGCGGGTGTTTCCTGCGCCCCATTGGCCACGGGCACTCGCCCAATGCGTGGTGGTCTGCGCAACGTGCGTTAAGCCAAC
The DNA here is from genome assembly GCA_002414205.1 of Gallionellaceae bacterium UBA5126. Taxonomy (GTDB): domain Bacteria; phylum Pseudomonadota; class Gammaproteobacteria; order Burkholderiales; family Gallionellaceae; genus Gallionella. Next base: position 6,103 of record DHYQ01000012.1, read on the forward strand.
GTCACGCGGAGCTTGTCTCCGCTTGGCTGAAACTGAACAGCCCCTGCTTTGCAGGGGCTGTTTTTTTGTGGCGGCACTACGCTGCAAGACGCTTTTCCGCTACACTCAGCCCCCGTTTCATCCCCTTCATGTCCGCATGTCCCGTCGCATACGCCTGAGCAGCCTGCTAAGTGCAGGTTATGTGCTCTTCATCAGCTATGCCAGCCTGTCCCCTTTTTCCGGCTGGCGGGAGCAGGGCATTGCGTTTCATGAAGTCATCGACCTGCCCTGGCACCTGACATATACCCCCTTCGATGCCCTGCTGAATTTTGCCAGCTACATCCCCTTGGGCTTATTACTGGGTTTCCGCCTGCGTCTCAACCTGCCAGGCTGGCTGGTCATACTGCTGGTCACCTTGCTGGGCAGTCTGCTGTCCGCCAGTATGGAATACCTGCAAATGTATCTCCCCTATCGCACCAGCTCCAATGTCGATTTACTCACCAACACCCTAGGCAGCGCCGTCGGTTGCCTGTTAGCCGTCAGCGTCATTAACTGGACGAATCTCTACCAACATCTACACACTTGGCGCAACCATTTCTTTCATGAAACCCCCCAAACTGACCTAGGGCTGGGTCTGCTGTGCCTGTGGCTGTTTGGTCAGATCAACCCAGCCTTGCCCATGCTGGGCAACCTGTTTGTCAACGACATTGCACAACAACCTTTTGTCGCCACGGTTGCCATTCCCTTCCACCCCCTGTCGGCACTGATCGTGCTGTGTAATCTGGTGATGCTGGGCAGCCTGTTACTGACCCTGCTGCGGAATCCACGTCACATCACCCTGGCAGCACTGACGCTGCTGTCGAGTGTGGCGCTATGCAAATTTGTCACCGCCTCACTGCTGCTGAAATCCTCCGCCCTGCTGCTCTGGGTGAATGCCGAATCCGTCAGCGGCATTAGCCTGGGGCTGCTGCTGCTGCATCTAGCCAGCAAACTGCCGCTGCCACACATCCACTACCTCGGCATGCCGATTGCTGTGGCTTATTTTGTTTTGTTCCACTACAACCTGGATCATGCCGCTGGCGACGACAGTGGCACCTCGGTGTATCTGTGGCACATCGGCCATCTGCGCAATTACAATGGTCTGGCGCAAATCATCGCGCAAATTTTCCCGCTGCTACTGCTGTATCACCTGTGGCGCACTCGCCAATCACCCCACCGGAGCCCCTCATGAGTTACTACCAACACCACCTGTTTTTTTGCACCAACCAACGTGAGAACGGCGAAAGCTGTTGCCAGCAACATGGCGCACAAGCCATGCGCGATTATCTGAAAGACCGCGCCAAGGCGGTGGGCCTGCAAAATGTGCGCATCAATTCCGCCGGTTGCCTAGGGCGCTGCGATGACGGCCCGGTGATCGTGGTGTATCCCGAAGGCACTTGGTACACCTACATCGACGAAAGCGATCTGGACGACATCCTCAGCGAGCATTTGCAAAATGGCCGTGTGGTGGAGCGGTTGAAGCTCTGATGGCGGCGCAACATCAAGTGCAGTTTCC
>DHYQ01000012.1:7880-9030 GCA_002414205.1 Gallionellaceae bacterium UBA5126
GGCGAAACCGGCGACGTGCTGGCGGCCTGTGACTTGATGCGGCAGGAATTCGGCGACTTGCCGCTGGTCTGCGCCGGATTTTCCTTCGGCGGCTATGTGCAAGCGCGGGCGGCAGCGCAAACCCAGCCGGTGCAACTGGTCTTGATCGGCCCGGCGGTGGGGCGCTTTGCCATGCCGGAGGTCGCCGCCAACAGTGTGATCGTGCACGGCGACTGCGACGAGGTGGTGCCGCTCACCGCCCTGCTGGACTGGGCGCGCCCGCAGCAACTCACCCTGCATATTCTGGCCGGGGCGGATCACTTTTTCCACCGCCGCCTCAGCCAGCTACAGCAAGTCGTCAGCCATAACCTGCATCGCCCGTGAACCTGTTGCGGCTCTGGCTGCAAGGCCGTAAGAACTTGTTCAAAGGGAAGTACTGAGTGACGCCTCCGTTCGTGGTGAGCCTGTCGAACCATGAATGGAGAAGTCAATGAACAAAGTGTGACGCAAATAGCCCTTCGACAAGCTCAGGGCGAACGGGTTAAATCAGCGCTTCCTAAGTAGGTCAGAACTCCACATGCGCCCGCACCGCAAACACGTGCAGCGGCCCACGAGCAGCGTTGTAGGCCGGGTTCTGGATGCGCTGGTAATCCAGACTCAGGTTGGTGTGGTGTGGCAGGCTGAGGTTGTAATACCCCTCGATAATGGTTTCCGGCGCGTAGTGCAAAGCACCATCGCCGATAAAGTAGGAAATCCCGCCTGCCGCCAGAAAGCGCCGCCGCTCTGGTGACAAATAATTGCGCATCAACGCCAGCCCGGCATGGTCATCCGGGCGTCCCCAGCGGTTGCCGTGCACGTGCAAGCCAGTCGCCAGCGAGGCATCCACCTCGGTAAACGCCAGCGTTTCGGTGCGCCCGTCGGTTTGCATGGCGCGCAGGAAAGCGCCCGCGTGGTCGTTCAGCGCCTGTTCCACGTTCACGCCCAAGCCATACTTGATTTTGTTGCTGCTGCGCACCGCCACCAGCGCATCCGGCCCGGTGTAATTGCCGGGGTTGGCCTTCAGCCAGGTCAGCGCGTCGTTAAAACTGGCCAGTTGGGCGCGATTGCGCCAAGCCATGACCCGTACCTTGCCGGGCAATTCGCCCAGTTGATGCGCATGCTCCACTTCCAC
>DHYQ01000012.1:9291-9608 GCA_002414205.1 Gallionellaceae bacterium UBA5126
ACATCCAGAATGGAAAAATTGCCTGCCGTCAGCACCACGCGCTCGGTAGATTGCATGCCCGCCAATTGGTTGAACCCTTCGGCCACCGCCGTTTGCTCGCCCTCGCCATTCCAGACTTGACGAACAAACAGCCGCTGACGATATGGCGTGGGATTGGCCCCGGCGGCACGGGTGATTTCGCCGTTGGTAAAACCGCCCAGCCCGACCAGATTGTTGGAAAACGGCACCCCTTGGGAAATTTCCGGGTTGAAATACAACTCCGTACCGGCCCCCAGCCGAATGCCGAAGTGCGCCGTGGCGGAAAAGGTGTACATCTT
>DHYQ01000069.1:0-5669 GCA_002414205.1 Gallionellaceae bacterium UBA5126
CGCGCTTCGCTGTGCGTATCGGCGGGAAAATCCCACTGCCCGGCCAAATCGGCGCGAATGCCGACAATAATCACCCGCTCGCGGCTTTGCGGCACACCATGATTGGCCGCATTGATCAACTTGAACTGCACCACATATTGCCCGGCGCTGGTCAGGCTACGCAGTTGTTGCAAATGCGCCCGCCAATCGCCCGCCGCAGCGCAATCCGGGTGCGCCAAGCGCAGCAAAATATAGGCAAAATAATCCGCAAAGCTGGGACGCAGCAGCCCTTTGACGTTTTCAAATACAAAGGCTTTCGGCTGCAAACGCTCAATGGCCCGAATCGCAAACGGAAACATATCGCGCTTATCCTGCTCGGCCTGATGTTTGCCACCGAGGGAAAACGGCTGACACGGCGGCCCACCCGCCACCATGTCGATGGCCGTCAGACTATCCAGATCGAAATGCTGAATGTCGCCAAAAAATACCCGCGCCGGGTCAAAGTTTTCCGCCAAGGTTGCACAAGCGTGCTTGTTTTTTTCCACCAGCGCAGCGTGCTCAAAGCCCGTCAATTCCAACCCTTTGGCCAGGCCACCTGCGCCGGAAAAAAGCTCCAAGGTGCGCATTAGTCCAATCCTGCCAAATGCTGCCGCACCCGCTCGGCAATATCACCCGCAGCATGCGCCACACCGTTGCATTTCTCTGCCCAATGCCGCCCCGGATGCAGCACGTCCCAATCCGATTTGGCCTGCTCATAACGCCCGCTGCCGGGATCGTGGTTGCCAAAACCATCCACCGTGCTATTCCAAAGTGGCCGATTCAACTTGATGAGCGCGGCCTCCACCGTGCCGATCATGTCCGAGGCTTCCGCCTCAAAAATCACAAAACGACAGCGAAAATCCGCCAGCGACAAATCTGGGCATTGCGCGATGCTGCGGCTATGCTCCCGCAAGCGATTCGCCAAAGCCCGCGAAGGATTCAGCGCATCCTCGGACACCCGCGCCTGCCGCCAGCCCCCCGGCACCGCCTTGCCGACATAAATCGGGTATTGATACGCCAGCCGATTCAGCGCGGCATAACGCCCATACAACGGATGCGCCCCGGTGTAATACAAGGCATACACCCCCGTCCCGGCAAACGCCTCCGGCGGCGGCAAGACATGCACCGGCGTGCCATTAAAAAAACGCACCGCATCCTTCACCAACTCGGCAAACGCCTCGTTTTTGTAAAGATGCTGGGTGCGGTCAAAGGGTTGTGGGTGGATATTCATTCAAATTCAATTCCATAAACTTTGTGGCCCGATAGCGGTAGGCTGGCGGTGAGCGTAGCGAACCCCGGCAATCGTGGAACGACCGAAAAGCTGGGGTTCATGCTTCACCCCAGCCTACGCGCTATACAGCCGAATCCAGCAGGGGCATGAAACATAACTCATCTGCACTTTTAAGTGTCCCTATAGGTGCTCTTGAAAATGTTGGACAAGAAAATGGCTGAATGGGGTGGCCTAACATTTTTGATGCTTTGTCTTCATTGCCATCACGTCGCCAGCGACCTCCGGGTTTCAGTCTCATTTTTCCCGTATCCGCATCAATGAGTCCGAAACTCGCCTCATTACACCCAGAACCGCCACATATCCAATTAAACAAAATGTATTTTTTTCCTGTAGCACTTACCTCACACCTAAGCATAAAAAAATCTCGTTCTATATCGTATAAGTAGCGATGCTCCAGCCCTGATACTTTGATGCTCAATATATATTTGGTTGGATCATTGAAAAACCTAACAATGGCTTTGCCACACAAAGGCGAATTACTTTCTGCATGCAACTGTTTCTGTGGCAATAGAAAAAAAATCATAAGGATGCTTAATGGGTAAAAACGTCTCATATGTTTTGGTTTATCGGTTGATTACGACACGAATCCGCTCTACACATTCGCCACCACCAACACCACCGCCTGTGCCGCAATCCCTTCGCCTCGCCCAGTAAAACCAAGTTTTTCGGTGGTGGTGGCTTTGAGGTTGATGGCGCTGGGTTCGACTTGCAGGTCGGCGGCGAGGTTGGCGATCATTTGCGGCAGGTGGGGCATCATTTTGGGGGCTTGGGCGATGATGGTGGCGTCGAGGTTGCCGAGCCGCCAGCCTTGGGCCTGTACCATCTCGGCGGTGCGGCGCAGCAGGATGCGACTGTCGATGTTTTTGTACTGGGCGTCGCGGTCGGAAAAATGCTGGCCGATGTCGCCCAAGCCTGCCGCACCCAGCAGGGCGTCGCATATCGCATGCAGCAGCACGTCGGCGTCGGAATGGCCCAGCAGGCCTTTTTCATAGGGGATTTCCACGCCGCCGATAATCAGCTTGCGCCCTGCCACCAGTTGGTGCACGTCAAAACCTTGTCCGATTCGCATGTTGTCGCTCCTTTCGCCACGAGGCTGCGCACCGGCGCGCAGCGGGCGCGCATTGTACCGCATCCGCCGGGTGCATTTACCTGCCATACGCGGGCCGGGCGTCTGGCTTTTTACTTGAGCAAAAACAATGACTCGCGTAGAATCCGCGCCCGTTTGTTTTTGGCAGGTTTGCCAGAAAATCCCTGCCGATTATGAAACTTTGCCCCACCTGCCAACACACTTTTGACTGCGCCGACTGGCCCTGTCCCCACTGCCAGCATACGCCGCAGCGCCGCGATGGTTTCTATGCCTTTGCGCCAGCGCTGGCGGCGGATAACGATGGTTTCAATCCCGCGACTTTCCAAAGCTATGCCGCCATTGAGGCGGGACATTTCTGGTTTGTCGGGCGCAATCGGCTGCTGGATGACTGCCTGCCCAAGCATTTTCCCCGCGTCGGCAAGGCGCTGGAAATCGGCTGCGGCACCGGCTTTGTGCTGGCCAATACCCGCCGTTTGTATCCCGCCGCGCAACTTTGCGGTAGCGACATTTACACCGAGGGACTGCGCTTTGCCCAAAGCCGGGTGGCGGATGCACATTTGTTCCAGATGGACGCCTGCCACATTCCTTTCCGCGAGGAGTACGACCTGATTTGCGCCTTCGATGTGCTGGAGCATATCGACGACGATAGCGCGGCGCTGCGGGAAATTTTTGCCGCTTGCCGCGACGGTGGCGGAATTGCCCTGACCGTGCCGCAACACCAATGGTTGTGGAGCGCCACCGACGATTACGCCCACCACAAGCGCCGCTACACCCGGCGCGAATTGCTGGACAAGGTGCGCGCCGCCGGGTTCCGCGTGGAATATGTCACCTCGTTTGTGTCGCTGCTGCTGCCTGCCATGCTGGCGTCGCGGCTGGCACAAAAATCTGCCCAGGCGGACGATCAAATGGATGCCGGTTTCAAGATCGGCAAACTGGCAAATACCGTGCTGAGCGGGGTCATGAGCTTGGAGCGCGCCCTGCTGGGCTTGGGCTTCACCCTGCCGCTGGGCGGCTCGTTGCTACTGATCGCCAAGAAAGGAAAATAAACCATGCGATATGTTGCGCCACGGCATGCCGGTTGGCTGGTGATGCTGGTGATCCTGGTCTGGTTCGGCAATCTGGAGTACCGCACGCTGATCCGCCCGGACGAAGGCCGCTATGCCGAAATCCCCCGCGAGATGGTGGTCAGCGGCGACTGGACAACGCCGCGCCTGAACGATTTGAAATACTTTGAAAAGCCGCCACTGCAATACTGGGCCACCGCCAGCGCCTACACGATTTTTGGCGAGCATCAATGGACATCGCGCCTGTGGACGGCGTTGACCGGCTTTGCGGGCATTGTGCTGGTGTGGTTTGCCGGCATGCGGCTGTTCGGGCGGGAAACCGGCTGGTATGCCTCACTGCTGCTGGGCAGTAGTCTGCTGTATGTGATGATGGGCCATGCCAACACCTTGGATATGGGCGTCACCTTCTTCATTACCTTGGGCATCGTCGGCCTACTGCTGGGGCAAACCGCCACGCATGCCCGTGACCAGCGTAACGCCATGTGGCTGGCCTGGGCGGGCATGGGATTGGCGGTGTTAAGCAAGGGCCTGATGGGCATCATCCTGCCCGGCACAGCGGTGTTGCTTTACGCCGCGCTGCACCGCGACTTGGGGGTGCTGAAACGCATGCACTGGCTGTCCGGCCTGCTGATTTTCTTTGCCATCACAGCACCGTGGTTCTATCAGGTCATGCAGGCCAACCCGGAATTTTTCCAGCGCTTCTTCATCTACGAACACTACACCCGCTTCACCACCAAGGATCTGGGCCGCTATCAGCCCTGGTACTATTTTGTGCCCATCCTGCTGGGCGGCCTCCTGCCCTGGACACTGCTGATGTTCAACAGCCTGCTGCATGGCTGGCATATTCAGTCCAACTACTCTCCGTATGGCAAGTCCTTCCACCCGGCACGCTTTCTGTTGATCTGGGCGGTCTTCATTTACGTGTTTTTCTCGATTTCCGGCTCCAAACTACCGTCCTACCTGCTGCCCATGTGCCCGGCACTGGCACTCTTGATGGGCAAACGCCTGGCGGAAATGCGCGCCAAAACCCTGTTTTGGCTGCTGTTGCCGCTGATTCCGCTGCCCGTCGTCTGGATGGCGCTGGCAATGAACCTCGGCGACTATGCCGACACCATACTGCAAAAAACACTGTACCCACATTACATCCCTTGGCTGGTCACGGGGGCTGGCGCGCTGTTAGCCGGATTACTCGGCGCCTGTGTCTTGTTGGCACGAGAGCGCAAGGCGGAGGCGGTCATGCTGCTGGCGCTGGCGGCGCTATTGGGTGGGCAAATCAGTCTGACCGGCTATGAAAGCGTAGCGCAGGAGCGCTCCGGCAAACACATCGCAAACGCCATCCGCCAGCACGTCACGCCGACCATCCCGTTCTATTCGGTGATGACTTACGAGCAAACCCTGCCCTTTTACCTCGAGCGTACCTTTACCCTGGTGGCCTATCAGGACGAAATGGCCTTTGGCATCCAGCAAGAGCCGCAACGCTGGATTCCCACGCTGGAAGCCTTTGCCCAACAATGGCAAAAGCAACCCGCCGCACTGGCCATCATGCCTGCGGTCGGCTGGCCCAAGGTGCAAGCGCTGGGATTGCCCATGCAAATCATCTATCAGGACACCCAACACGTGGTGGTGAAAAAACCATGAGCCTCGTCAGCTTCATCCTCATCGTCACCGGCGTGATGCTCAACGTCGCCGCGCAATTGCTGATTAAATCCGGCACCAACGCCATCGGCTATTTTGAATACAGCCGCGAAAACATCTTGCCCATCGGCTGGAAACTGGCCACCGAGCCGCACATCATCGGCGCGCTGACCTGCTACGTGGTCGGTGTGGTGGTGTGGATTTTGGCGCTGTCGCGGGTACAAGTCAGCATCGCCTACCCGCTGCTGTCGCTGGGCTACCTCGTCAACGCCGTCGCCGCCTACTACCTGTTCGACGAAGCCATCACCCCCGCCAAACTGGTCGGCATGGGCATCATCATCGTCGGCGTGGTGGTGATTTCGCGGGCCTAGGCCGTGTGATAAGCTGCGCCCTCTTTTTGAAAAGGAAACGCCATGATTAGCATTCAACACACGCCTCAACTGATTAACGTCGCCGTAATGGGCGAATTCACCTTGGCGGATTTCAAGACGTTTGAAGATCAAGCCCTGTATGATCTGAAAAATCCCGGCAGCGTGAATTTGCTGTTCGACCTGCGCGGGTTGATTAGCAGCAG
>DHYQ01000069.1:5842-10998 GCA_002414205.1 Gallionellaceae bacterium UBA5126
TTCAACGATTACGATGCGGCGGTGGCTTGGGCTAACGGCGACGACGTTACCGACAGCGCAGACGAATAAACGACGTTAAGGAAGCACTGATTTATTCCTCCGTTCGTGGTGAGCATGTCGAACCATGAATGGAGGCTTCCATTCATCAAAGCGTTACGCAAAGCGCCCTTCGACTGTTCGACAAGCTCCCAGCCCAGGGCGAACGGATTAAATCAGCGCTGCCTTAAAATCGCCCAAAACCAAATATCCCCATCACCAGCCGCAACAGGGCATAGCTGGCACGCGCCCGCCAGCGGGCCCACAGCGGCTTGGGCTGACCTGCCGACACCGGGCGCGATTGTTGCAAGGCAGTTTGCAAACTGCGCCGCAACTCGGCGGCAAAGCCTTCATCCTGCACCAACACATTGGCCTCGCGTGCCAGCAGCAAGCTGAATGGGTCAATGTTGGACGAGCCCACCGTGGCCCAATGTCCATCCACCACCGCCACCTTGGCATGCAAATAGCTGGCTTGGTATTCATAAATCTCCACCCCGGCCGCCAGTAATTCGTCATACAGCGCATGCGTAGCGTAGTGCTGCAAGCGATACTCCACCCGCCCCTGCAATAGCAGCACCACGCGCACCCCGCGCCGCGCCGCCTGTTTCAACACCCGGCGAAATGTCCGTCCCGGCAAAAAGTAGGCATTCGCCAACAGAATTTCCGACTGGGCATGCAGCAGGGCATACAGATAGGCACGCTCGATGTCGCGGCGATGGCGCAGGTTGTCGCGCAGCAACAGCGCCAGCGGGCGCTCCGGGCGGGGACGATAGGGCGGCACCCGGCGCAGGTGCCGCGCGGCGCGTAACGCCTGCCACACCACGCGCCGCCAAAGCCGCCGCATGCCAAAACGCACCTCACGCGCCAGACTTCCCTGGATACGCACGGCAAAATCCAATCGGGGCGCGGCATACCCCGGCGGAACGTCGTCCAGAATGTTGATGCCGCCAACAAAGGCCACCTCGTGATCAATCGCCACCAGCTTGCGGTGCAGGCGATGCAAACGATGCTGGTGATGCCACCAGCGCATGCGGCGGAACCAACGCATCTCGCCCCCCACCGCCTGCAATTCCGCCCGCCAAGTGAGCGGAAAATCCACCGCACCAAACCCATCCAGCAACACCCGCACCTCCACGCCGCGCTGTGCGGCCTGTACCAGCGCCTGCCACACCAAACGCCCGGTGCTATCCGGCGCGAAAATATAGCTTTCCAGGTAAATGGCATGCTGGGCAACCGCAATGTCAGCCAGCAACTGCGGAAAATATTCCTCGCCGCACCGTAACAAGGTCAGCGCATTATCGGCTATGTGATGTGGTTTCATGCCCGTCGCAACTGCGCTGTCAGCAAAGCATGGTCAGACAGCGGCACGGCATGCACCGCACAATGCTGCACCTCAAAACCACGCACATAAATGCGATCCAGCCGCAACAATGGCCAGCGCGCCGGAAAGCTCTTCGCCACTTGCCCATGCTGCTGCTGAAACACATCCTGCAAGCCCAGCGCCGCCGCCAGTGGCGCGGACAAGCGGTTCTGCCAATCGTTGAAATCTCCGGCCAGAATCAGCGGCTCGTCAGCAGGAATCTGTTGCCGCACGTAGTCCACCAGCATGTCCACCTGCTTCCGTCGCCCGCCAGCAAACAGGCCAAAATGAGTACACAGCGCGTGTACTCGCCCTGCTTCCGGCCAATGCAACTCGGCATGTAGCAAGCCGCGACTTTCAAAACGATGGGCGGAAATGTCGCGGTTATGCCAAACGGCAATGGGATGATGGCTGAGAATGGCATTGCCATGATGCCCGGCGGCATACACGCAGTTTTTGCCATACACCTGATGCGGCCAATAACCCGCCGCCAAAAACTCATGCTGCGCCTGATTGGGATAGGCTGCATGTCGCCGGGGATGCCGGGCATGTTCACCTTGAACTTCCTGCAAAAACACTACATCCGCCTGCATCTGCTGCAATTGTTGGCGCAACGGCTCCAAAACCACCTGACGATTCAATGGCGAAAAACCCTTATGAATGTTATAGCTGACGATGCGCAACATGTATCACTCCTGCACCATGGGATACGGCAAGGTAATCGTGACGCAGTAGCGTGCTGGCTCGTGCAACACATGGTAGTCCGCCTCAACATCGAACAGCAGCGCCAGCCGCTCACGGATGTTTTGCAGCGCCATCTTGTTGCCCGCCCGGCTATGCACGGGCGTGGGTGGACAGGAATTTTCCACCCGCAACTGAAACGCCCGGCCTTGCAACTGCATGAAAATCTCGATCCGCCCACCTTCCAGCGCCGGTTCCACGCCGTGATACACCGCATTTTCCAGCAGCGGCTGCAACATGAACGGCGGAATCAGCACATCCTCTGGCAAATCCGCCACCTGCCAATCCACCTGCAAACGCACCCCCAAGCGCATGTTCTCCAAGGCCAAATACTGTTTGGTCAACTCCATTTCATGACGCAACGGCACCAAATCCGGCAGCTCGGCCATGGCGACGCGAAACAAATCTGACATATCCTCCAGCGCCGTTTCCGCCAATTTGGGTTGACTGCGCACAATGGCCAGCACGGTGTTCAGCGTGTTGAACAAAAAATGTGGCCGGATACGGGCGCGCAACACCTGCAAACGCGCGTCGTGCAAGGCCATCGCCAGCACTCTGGCCCGCACACGGAAGTACAACAGCAAGGTGTTGCAAGTCACCAAACTCAACAACACAAAGCGCACCAAATCAAAGGCATTGTCGTCCGTGCCGTGCGGATGGAATAGATCCCCCCCCAGCAGATAAGTCAGCACCATCACCGCCGCGACCAATAAATTCAGCCACTGCACGCCCTCCCGAAACGGCAGCTTGGACAAACGAGGTTGCCATAACCATAAAGCTACCAGCACCAGCAAGAAGACCGGGGTAAAAATCGGCGCAATTTCCGTGACGCTGGACAAAATATGTCCCCAGTTGCGCGCACTGGCCAAGGCAAACAACAGCATCATCAGATTGCCCAGCAACAGAATGCGCAGCACGATGCCCAGATTGCGGAAATTGGGCAGTGCTTCGGCGGACGGGTTTTGTTTTATACTGCGCGGCTTATTCATAAGGCAGGCTCCAGAAAAGACCGCCGCATTTTCCAAGTAGAAAGACAACCATGCAAGACAAACACACCTGGTCGGGCCGTTTTAGCGAACCCGTGGATGAATTGGTCAAACGCTACACCGCCTCCATCGGCTTCGATTACAAGCTGGCGCTGTTCGACATCGAAGGCTCGCTGGCCCACGCCAGCATGCTTTGCCAGTGCAACATCATCGGCGCACAGGACTTGAGCGACATCCAGCGCGGCCTGGCACACATCAAGGACGAAATCCTGCGCGGCGAATTCGAGTGGTCGCTGGATTTGGAAGACGTGCATCTCAACATCGAAAAACGCCTGACCACGCTGGTGGGCGACGCGGGCAAACGCCTGCACACCGGACGCTCGCGCAACGATCAGGTGGCCACCGACGTGCGCCTGTACCTGCGCCACAGCATCGACGAGCTGATTGGTCTGGTAAAAGATCTGCAATCTGCCCTGCTGGACTTGGCCGAGCAGCACACGCACACCATTTTGCCCGGCTTCACTCACCTGCAAGTGGCGCAGCCGATCAGCTTTGCCCATCACCTGATGGCCTACTTTGAAATGCTGAAGCGCGACGCCGAGCGTTTGCAGGATTGCCGCAAGCGCGTCAACCGCCTGCCCTTGGGTGCTGCCGCCCTGGCCGGTACCAGCTATCCGATTCAGCGCGAAATGGTGGCGGAATTGTTGCGTTTTGACGGCGTGTGCGAAAACTCGCTGGATGCCGTGTCCGACCGCGACTTTGCCATCGAATTCACCGCCTGCGCCTCGCTGCTGATGACCCATTTGTCGCGCTTCTCCGAAGAGCTGATTATCTGGATGAGCCCGCAATTCGGCTTTATCGACCTGGCCGACCGCTTCTGCACCGGCTCGTCCATCATGCCGCAAAAGAAGAATCCCGACGTGCCGGAGCTGGTGCGCGGCAAAACCGGGCGCGTCAACGGTCACTTGATTGGCCTGTTGACCCTGATGAAAGGCCAGCCGCTGGCCTACAACAAGGACAATCAGGAAGACAAGGAGCCGCTGTTCGACACCGTGGATACCCTGCAACAAACCCTGCGCATCTACGCCGACATGGTGGCCGGCATTCGCGTCAAACCGGATGCCATGCGCGCCGCTGCCCTGAAGGGCTACGCCACCGCCACCGATTTGGCCGACTATCTGGTCAAGAAAGGCGTGCCCTTCCGCGACGCGCATGAAGTCGTGGCCCGCGCTGTGCGCTTTGCTGAACAACGCGGCTGCGACTTGGCCGAGATTGCCTTGCCGGAGTTACAACAGTTCTCGCCGCACATCGCCGACGACGTGTATGCCGTGCTGACCCTGGAAGGCTCGCTGGCCAGCCGCAACCACACCGGCGGCACCGCCCCCAACCAGGTTGCCGTGGCCATTTCCCGCGCCCGCATCAGCCTGCACGGCCACACTGAAAAATAACGGTTGCCAAAACGGTATTATCGGCTATAATGCGCGCCGTTCCGACAGTCAACGACTAAAAGAACCGCAACGCGCCCGTAGCTCAGCTGGATAGAGTACTTGGCTACGAACCAAGGGGTCAGGAGTTCGAATCTCTTCGGGCGCGCCAGACAAAACAATGGGTTAGACTTTAAAAGGTCTAGCCCATTTTTCTTTTTCCAGCCTTGGGGGTAAACCTAGGGGTAAACCAGAAGTTTGCTAGGCAACGAATAGTAACTCAATCTCGGTATAAACACATTCGATGATGAAGCGCTTTCCAGCGAGAAAACTGGCAACTTCGTGAGTATTTGAAATAAGGCAGTGTGGCGGATGACTAACTAGGAGAGCGGTTTTACAGTGGTTCACTGCACCCCATGCTGGCTAGTAGTGTATGGAACATACCCTAGACTTTAGATACGCAACTGATTCGCGTGACCTGAATTAAATCTGCTGCAACTGAACCTGCTGCCACCTCTTGGTTGATCATGCCCGAAGCTGTTTTCTCAGGGTCCCCTATTTCAGCCAAATCGGCACATCGCTCATCGCACTTTGAACCTTGATCAATTT
>DHYQ01000069.1:11310-12001 GCA_002414205.1 Gallionellaceae bacterium UBA5126
GATGGCGGGCAACGGGTCTTTTAACCGGTATGCACCGCGTGGAAAGCCTTGTGCAGACATGTCCAACTTACCGCCGCAATCGTCCAGTGCAAACCACGTCAGCGCATACAAGCTGCATTTGTTCGGTCGTCCCCCTTTGCGCGTTTCTACAACCAACTCACTGGCGATTAAGTCTTTCTTCGCTTTATTGAGTGTCGCCTCGGATTTCCAGCCTCGTGGACTCATCAAACTCCAGGCAGCCTGCAAATCGCCGTTGTTGCCACGATATTGCGCGGACAGATCGAACAATAACATCCTCGCATATGAATTCAGTGAAAGATAAGCCGCGCCATTAAGTACAGCAAAAGGGATGGCAACAGACCGCGTAATGGTCAGCCTCCGCAACAGATAAGGATAAACCGAAGGTCAAAATTGCCACTTAACGGACTGTCCGAATCTTCAGCGACACCTCTCCGCGCCCAGCGGCATTTGTTTCACCTTTGAATCACTGGTTATACCCCGCAAAACTCATACCCATCATTGTTTGCCATTAACAAGCCATTATGACGGCTTTTACGGAACTACTTTATAATCCGCGTAGTCAAGCATTAACCAATACTTATCATTTTCCCTGAGGAACCACCGTGGAACTTTCTACCCGCGTACAAGCTATCAAACCTTCTCCCACTTTGGCCGTTACTGCCCGCGCTGC
>DHYQ01000069.1:12145-14151 GCA_002414205.1 Gallionellaceae bacterium UBA5126
GTGGGCGGGACGCCCAGCCTGAAGCAGGCCATCATCGCCAAGTTCCAGCGCGATAACGGTTTGAGCTACACGCCCAAGCAAATTCTGGTGTCCAGCGGCGGCAAGCAGAGCTTTTTCAATCTGGTGCTGGCGACCATCAATCCCGGCGACGAGGTGATTATTCCCGCGCCGTACTGGGTGTCGTATCCCGACATCGTGCTGATTGCCGAAGGCAAGCCGGTGATTGTGGAAGCGGGCATTGAGCAGGGTTTCAAGCTGACTCCGGCGCAACTGGAAGCGGCGATTACGCCCCGCACCAAGATGCTGGTCATCAACAGCCCCAGCAATCCGTCCGGCGCGATGTACAGTCTGGAAGATTTGCAAGCCTTGGGCGAAGTGCTGCGCAAGCATCCGCAGGTGCTGATTGCCACCGATGACATGTACGAGCACATTGCCCTGAGCGATGCCCAGTTCGTCAACATCCTGAATGCCTGCCCCGATTTGTACGAGCGCACCATGGTGCTGAACGGCGTGTCCAAGGCGTATGCCATGACCGGCTGGCGCATCGGCTATGCCGCCGGGCCAGAGAACATCATCACCGCGATGGAAAACGTGCAGTCGCAAAGCACCTCCAACCCTTGCTCGATTTCGCAGGTGGCGGCGGAAACCGCGCTGAATGGCGACCAAGGCTGCATCCAACCCATGCTGGCCGCGTTCCGTGAGCGGCATGTGTTTGTGGTGAATGCCCTGAACGCCATCCCCGGCGTGAGCTGCATTCTGGCTGGCGGCGCGTTCTATGCCTTCCCCGACATGCGCCCGGCCATTCAACGCCTGCATGCCGCCGGTACGCTGAAGGCCGCTACCGACATCGCCCTGTCCGAATACCTGCTGGAAAAAGCCGAAGTGGCCGTGGTACCCGGCTCGGCCTTCGGCAGCGAAGGTTATGTGCGCCTGTCTTTTGCCACTTCCATGCAAAATCTGGAAAACGCGCTGGCGCGAATTGCCAAGGCCATGGCATAAACGCCAGCCTCACGCCCCAAAAACCCGCTGCGGCGGGTTTTTTGATGCACGGCGGATGACAAGCACCCCCATCTCGGCTACGCTGCACACATGGTTTTATTTGCGATATTTTTTACCTTCGGGGTTTGGTGGTTACAACAACAAACGGCCCTGCCAGAAATGGCTTGGGCCGGTTTACTGTGGAGCACGCCCCTGCTGTGGTGGCTGACCCGCCGCGCCCTGACGCATCCCCTGCTACATCATCTTGCCCAAGCACTCTGGTTGCTCAGTGCAATGGGTATGGGCTTTTTCTACGCCGCCTGGCTGGCAGAAAGTCGCCTGGCAGATACGCTATCCAGTGAATGGCAAGGACGCGACATTGAAGTCGTCGGGGTCGTCGCCACCCTGCCCCGCCCGACGGAGCAAGGGCAAAATTTTGTGCTGGATGTGGAGCGCACCCTGACCGCCCATGTGCAGGTACCCAAACACATTCTGCTTTCTACCTATCCAGACCGGAATGCCGAGACCCCCGCCGTACATGCCGGGGAACGCTGGCAACTCACCGTGCGCTTGAAGCGCCCACACGGCAGCAGCAATCCACAGGGACTGGATTTTGAAGCCTGGGCTTTTGAAAACCGCCTGCGCGCGGCGGGCTACGTCTACAACAAGGGCATTAATCAGTTAGTGGATGTCTTGGCGGATGGCTATCAATTGGTCGCTTGGCGTGAAGACTTGGCCGAGCGCATCGAAAGCGTGCTAGGCAACTCGCCCAACGCTGGGGTACTGGTGGCGCTGGCGATTGGTGAGCAGCGCCGCATTCCACCGGAACAATGGCAATTATTCACCCGTACTGGCATCAATCATTTGATGAGCATTTCCGGCCTCCACATCACCCTGCTTTCCGGGTTGGGCTTCTGGCTATGCTATCAAGGCTGGCGGCGCAGCACCCGCCTCACGCTGTGGTTGCCCGCCCGCAAGGCCGCCGCGCTGGTGGCGCTGGCCGTGGCGCTGGGCTATGCCCTGTTGGC
>DHYQ01000069.1:14280-39946 GCA_002414205.1 Gallionellaceae bacterium UBA5126
GCGGTGTTGGTGGTGCTGTTGTTTGATCCTTGGGCCGTACTGGCCCCCGGCTTCTGGCTGTCCTTCGGCGCGGTGGCGCTGATTTTGTACGTCACCGCCCATCGCCTGCCCTATCACCCAGTGCACTGGTATCAACGCCTGTGGCAAACCCTGTGCGAAGCCAGCCGGGTGCAGTGGGCCATGACACTGGGCCTGACCCCCTTGCTACTGGCGTTGTTTCAGCAAGTTTCGCTGGTATCGCCGCTGGCCAATGCCATCGCCGTTCCCTTGGTGAGCTTGCTGGTCGTGCCCCTCACCCTGCTGGGCACGGCGCTGCCACTGGATTTTCCACTGCATTGGGCCGACAGTCTCCTGCATCTGTTGCTGCGTCTGCTCACGCCACTCAATGCTCTGCCGCAAGCCGTGTGGCTGCAACATGATCCACCCGCCTGGAGCATTTTGCTGGGCGCCCTCGGTGCGGTCTGGCTGCTGTTGCCACGCGGTCTGCCGGCACGCTGGCTAGGTGCAATCTGGTTGCTGCCGCTGTTCTTGAACACCCCGCCACCGCCACCGGCTGACACGGCCCGCATTGACATCCTGGATGTCGGTCAGGGCTTGGCAGTGGTGGTGCAAACCCAGCAACATGCGCTGCTGTACGATAGCGGGCCCGCTTTCAGCGCCGACTCGGACAGTGGCAAGCGCGTGGTGGTGCCCAATCTGCGGGCGGCGGGGATCGCCGAACTGGATGGCCTGATTCTCAGTCACGATGATAACGATCATGTTGGCGGCGCCGCTTCAGTACTACACGCCATGCCAGTCGGCTGGATACGTAGCAGCATGCTGCCCGCCGCCATCGAAGTGGACTATCAGCGCACACCACAACCCTGCCTGGCCGGACAAAGCTGGGATTGGGACGGCGTACATTTTGCATTTCTTCATCCGTCCGCCGAGGACTGGCTCAATCTCGACGAGCCCCCCAGCAATGAGCAAAGCTGTGTCCTGCGTATCAGCATTGGCAACCAGCACGTCTTGTTAACCGGCGACATGGAAAAAAAGGCCGAGGCGCAACTGTTGGCAGAACAGCGCGACCAGCTTCCCACCACCTTGCTGGTGGCACCACATCACGGCAGCAAAACTTCCTCGACGGAAGCCTTTATCGCCGCCACCTTGCCGGAATACGTGGTCTTCAGTAACGGCTATCGCAATCGCTTCAATCACCCGCATCCCGATGTACTACAACGCTACCGCGACAGCGGCGCGACGCTATTGCGCTCCGACCGCGATGGCGCCATACATGTCTCCATGCACCGTAGCGGCCTCACCGTCCAGGCCTATCGCCCCACGCACCTGCGCTACTGGTCGGATGTCTTCCAACCTTGAAAGTCCCCCATGAGCTTCCCTATCCAAATTTCCGAACGATCCGGCGTGCGCTACCTGCATTTCAATTCTGATTGGATTCAAGGCGCAATGCGGGTCGCGCGTCCCTGGCAACTGGAATTGGAATACACCCGCGAAATGATGACCAGCCTGCTGCTACGTCCTGACTTACCGCGCCGGGTGCTGCTGGTCGGCTTGGGGGCGGCATCGCTGCTCAAGTTTCTGCATCATCACTTCCCGGAGATGCACTTAACCGTGGTGGAAATTGAACCCTCGGTGTTGCACGCGGCGCGACAATTTTTCAATCTGCCGGACGACCCCTTGCGCATCCGCATCGTGATTGCCGATGCGGTAGACTACGTTTTGCAACCCGGTGAGCATTTTGATTTAATCCTGTTGGATGGCTTCAATGAAGACGGTCGGCCCGGCATGCTGGACACCCTGCCTTTTTATCAAGCGTGTCGCGCCCGACTCAGCCAACAAGGCATACTGGCCGTTAATATGCTCAGCCGTAACCGAGGTTTCAAAGCCAGTGTCGAGCGGGTATTACAGGCCTTTGATGACCGGGCCTTTGTGTTCCCATCCTGTGAAAGCGGCAATGCCATTACCTTTGCCGCCCATGGCGAAAGTGTCGTGCTGCCGCTGACCGATTTAAAAACACGGGCAGAACAACTCAAGGTACAAACCAGCTTGAATGTCTTACCTACCCTGAGTCGTCTGGCGCAAGCCAAAACCTGCCTCAACGCAACCTTGGTACTGTAATTGGCACCCAACCAGAGGGCAACATCATGAAGCAATTCGTCAATCGTCATCGCTGGCCACTCGTGCTCCTGGTGGGGCTGACGTTGTTGCTGCTGCAAGGCAATGACGACACCGGTAGCCGCCTCTGGTTGTTGACCCTGCTACTGGGCGGCATTTACATTGCCTACCTGCACCATGACTACGGTCGCAAATTACAAAAACAGGATGCAGCGCTGCTGAGTACGCATCAGCAACAACAGGTTGTCAATCAGCACGCCATCGTCAGCATCACCGATTTGGAAGGCAACATCCGTCATGTCAACGACAAGTTCCTGCAAATCAGCGGCTACCGCCGGGAAGAGCTGATCGGTCAAAATCACCGCATCGTCAAATCCGGCCAGCAAGGACGCCATTTTTACGAAATGATGTGGCACAGCTTGAAACAAGGAAAAACCTGGCATGGGCAACTCCACAACCGCGCCAAAAATGGCGACACTTACTGGCTGGAAAGCACCATTGCGCCGCTATGCAATGCAGACGGTGAGATTGATCGCTATCTCGCCATCTGTACCGACATCACCGCCCAAAAATCCATGCAGGATCAGGTCAAATCCAGCCGCTGGCTGTTGCAAAATGTCATGGATACCTTGGGCGAAGGCGTGTACATGCTGGATGCCCAAGGGTTTTGTACCTATGTCAACCGTGAAGCGGAGCGCATGTTAGGCTGGCGCAGCGAGGAATTGCTGGGTTGCAATCTGCACGACAAAATCCATAGTCGCTTGCCGGATGGCGGACACCTGCCCGCCGCCGAGTGTCCCGCTTACCTCAGCATGCGCGATGGACGCATTTTCCGCTCCGACAATGAGTATTTCGAGCACAAGTCCGGGCGACTGTTCCCGGTGTCCATGGTGGCCTCACCGATAGATCATGGGCGTGGCATGACCGGTTCCGTGGCCGCTTTTCAGGACATTACCGAACGCAAGCAATACGAGCAGGAATTACGGCGCGCCAAAGAGGCTGCTGAAGCTGCCAGCAAGGCCAAGGGGGACTTCCTGGCCACCATGAGCCACGAAATTCGCACGCCCATGAACGGCATCATCGGCATGACGGACTTGGCGCTGGATACGCCGCTGAATAGCGAACAGCGTGAATATCTGGAACTGGTGCGCAGCTCGGCAGACTCGCTGCTCAACATCCTGAATGACATTCTGGATTTCTCCAAAATCGAGTCCGGCAAAATTGAATTGGAGCGGGTAGATTTTTCCCTGCACGAACTGCTGGCCCTGATGCTGAAACCACTCGCCTTGCGCGCCAACGACAAAGGGCTGGAACTGGTATACGACGTGGATGAAGGCACCCCGGCCACCCTGCTCGGCGATCCAGGTCGGCTGCGACAAGTTCTGACCAATCTGGTCGGCAATGCGATCAAATTCAGTGAACAGGGTGAAATTGCCGTGCACGTCGCCTTGGTGTCGCAAGACACACAAGAAGTCATGCTGAAATTTAGTGTCACCGACCAGGGCATCGGCATTCCCGTCGACAAACAGTTGCTGGTTTTTGACGCATTTTCCCAGGCAGATAGCAGCACTACCCGCAAATACGGCGGCACAGGCCTGGGTCTCTCCATTTCCAGTGAACTGGTCAAACAAATGGGCGGGCGGCTACAACTGGACAGTACCGAAAATATCGGCAGCACCTTTTATTTCACTCTGCCCTTCGGCTTGAGCGATATGTCTAGCCCACTTCCCGACTTGCAAAAACAACCGGTTCTGATCGTGGATGACAACGCCACGAATCGCCGTTATTTTGAAAAAGTGCTGCGACATCTGGGCCTGCAACCCACCTTGGCGGTACATGCCGCCGACGCGCTGGTACACATCGCCCAACAAACCACGCAACCTTATCCCTTGATTCTGCTGGATGCCTGCATGCCCGACATGGACGGCTATCACTTGGCGGATACCATCAAACAGATACCGGCTTATGCCAACAGCAAGCTCATCATGCTGTCGTCCGCCGGAGAGCGCCCGGATCAAAAACAAAATGGCAAACTGGTCATTGATCGCTTCCTGACCAAACCAGTCTCACAAGCCGATTTGCGTGCCTGTATCGAAGCCGTCTTGGGCATATCCAGCCCTCCCCCACCGGACACACCGACCCTGCCTTCACAACACGGCTTATCCATCCTGCTGGCAGAAGACAATCTGGTCAATCAGCGCCTGGCAGAAACCCTGCTCGAAAAATGGGGGCACCGCGTCGATATTGCCGACAATGGTCTGAGTGCTGTCAGCAAGAGCGGCCAGGGTCAATACGACTTGATTCTGATGGATGTGCAGATGCCGGACATGAGCGGCATCGAAGCAACCGAGCTCATCCGGCAACGGGAACTGGGTGGCAACCAGCATATCCCGATCGTCGCCATGACGGCCAATGCTCTCAGCGAAGACCGGGAGCGCTGCCTGCGCGCCGGCATGGATGATTATCTTTCCAAGCCGTTGAAAGCAGACAAATTTGCCGCACTGATCGCCCGCTTTGCCTCACTACGTCATCCCGCCACCGACAGTCGTCACGAAAAATTTGACTACGCACAGGCGCTACGGCTTGCAGATCAGGAAATAATTGCTATCATCGCCGCCCCGTTCCTGGAAGAGTACAGCGTACAAATGGACAAGCTGAGTGCCGCCATCGCCACGCGACATGTGCCGACCTTGACCTTGGTACTACACTCCTTCAAGGGGCTGGTGGGCAACTTCAATGCCAAGCCCGTACAGCAAGTTCTACAACACATGGAGCAACTGCTGGCACAGGAAAAACTGGACGAATTGTCCATGGAATATGACAAACTGCAACACACCGCGCAGGGTTTGCTACAAGCCCTGCGCCATTATGTTGACGGGCAATAATCGGATCGAAATAACGACAACCAGAGCACTGGTGGAGAGGAAGGAATGAAGGACTCCGAGATGTCACAACCCGCACAAAATTTATTGCGCGATCTAGATGACGCGCAACAATCGGCCCTGCTGGCGGATTTCGCCCAGATTGCCCGCCAGCACGATATCTCGCCCATGACCCGCAAAGTGTTGCTGCGCTTGGCACAAAGTCTGACGCACAGTCCAACGGGCACAGAAGGCCTCGCGGAAAACAGCACCGACACACCTACCGAGATACACCAGCTACGTCTGGCCAAGGAGGAGGCGGAAGCCGCCAGCCGGGCCAAGGGCGAGTTTCTGGCCATGATGAGCCATGAAATCCGCACCCCCATGAACGGCATCCTCGGTATGACGGAACTGGCCCTGGACACCGATCTCAGTGACGAACAGCGCGAATATCTGGAACTGATTAAAAATTCCGCCGACTCCCTGCTGTCCATCATTAATGACATTCTGGATTTTTCCAAAATCGAATCCGGCAAACTGGAACTGGAAACAGTCAGTTTCAGCATACGCTCACTGCTGGCCACCACGGAAAAAACCTTGGCCATGCGTGCAGAACAGCGCGGCTTGGAATTGGCTTACGAGGTCGAAGACGAAGTGCCGGACATGCTGTTGGGCGATCCCGGACGTTTTAGACAAGTCTTGACCAACTTGCTGGGCAATGCCGTGAAATTCAGCGATCACGGCGAAGTGGCGGTACGGGTGCGCCTGTTGGAACGCCAACGCGATCACATCAATGTGCGAATTGAAGTCTGCGATCAAGGCATCGGCATTCCGCCGGAAAAACAAGCCAAGATTTTTGAAGCCTTTTCACAAGCGGAAATTTCCACCTTCCGCCGCTATGGCGGGACTGGCTTGGGTCTGAATATCTCCCAGCGTCTGGTGAGCGCCATGGGCGGCAAGCTCAGCGTGCAAAGCAAAGTCGGTGACGGCAGCATTTTCAGCTTTACCTTGGGCTTTGACTTGCCACCCTCCGCCAATGACGGCGTGCAATTTATTTCCCTGCGCGACATGCCGGCGCTGGTGGTGGATGACAATGCCACCAATCGCCGCTCCCTCAGCCAAATGCTGCATCGCTGGGGGATGAAGCCACAAACTGCGACCAATTCGCAGCAGGCACTGAGCATGCTGAGTGAGGCCAAGCGGCGCAATGCGCCCTACAAGGTGATCCTGCTGGATGCACGCATGCCGGAGATGGATGGCTTTGATCTGGTCAAGCGCATGCACAGCGAATTGGGTGACAGTCGGGTCATTATGATGGTCTTATCCTCCGCTGGTCTGCGCGGCGATGCCCAGCGTTGCCGTGAATTGGGCATCGCCGCCTACCTCACCAAACCAATCGAGCAAAATCAGCTCATCGGCGCCATCAAACTGGCGCTGGGCGAAAAAATGCGCAAGCAGTTAATTACGCGCCACAGTCTGCGCGAAAACGGCGAACGCAAACTGAACATCCTGCTGGCCGAAGACAATTTCATCAACCAGAAGCTGGTAGTCGCCATGCTGGAGCGCTGGGGCCACAGCATTATCATCGCCAATGATGGACGCGAAGCCGTTGCTGCCAGTGCCAAGCAGGATTTCGACCTGATTTTGATGGACATCCAGATGCCGGAGATGGATGGTTTTGAGGCCACTCAGGCCATACGCCAACGTGAAAAACACAACGGCCTACACACCCAAATCGTTGCCATGACGGCCAATGCCATGCAGGAAGATCGCCAACGCTGCCTGGCCGCTGGCATGGATGATTACCTGTCCAAACCTCTCAGCACGGAAAATTTGTGGCGCATCCTGCACAAGGCACCGATGCGTGAGGATGCCAACGCGACCGGACACGATGCCAAATCTTCCCAAGCGCAACAGTTTGATTACCGCCAGGGTTTGCGCGAAGCAGAAGCTTGGATCATTGAATTGATTGCACAGGATTTTCTAAACGAAAGTGAACAGCAGTTGAGTGATTTGGCAGAAGCGATCAAATCGCAAGACATCAAGCTGGCCGCACGTCTGGCGCATACCCTGCGTGGATTGGTGGCGAATTTCCACGCCCAGCCCATCGTCGAGCTCGCCAGCAAGGTCGAGGGACATTGCGAACAAGGTGCTTTTCAGCCGGCGACGGCACTGTACGAACAGTTAAAACACGAGTTCCCACGGTTGCGTACCGCCCTGCAAGACTACATGGCCGGGGTTCCCCCCGAACTAGCAACCTCATAGCAAACAGAGCGCCACCACAATCGTCACCGCGATGGCCGCAAATCCTGCGGCCACTTGGCGCGCCAATGGCGCACCGCCAATCGACACCACCAAGCCAAATTTGAATCCCATGTTAGACAGGTACGCAATGGCAATCGCCGTCACTGTCTGGGTTTCACTCAACTGTTTCAGATTGAACAAACGCAAACTGGATAAGGTAATGGCATCCACGTCAGTCAAACCGGACACCAGCGCCAGTACATACAAGCCCTGACTACCCGCCATGTCTTCCATCCAGGCCGCCCCCAGCAACACGGCCACGTATAACGCCCCAAATCCCAACGCCGTGTGCAATTCCGCCGGATTGGACGTATCCGGGATCAATAATTCGTCCGTCACTTCCCGTCGCCGCCAGCGATAGGCCACCACCAGTATTCCGGCCAGCAACGCCGAACCAAAAACCGGCAATAGCAAGGGTAGAACCTGAAACGCAACAATGGCGCTCACCACACTCAGGCGCACCAGCACCACCATGCTGGCAATCAGGATCACCATCGCCGCCAAGCCCATCAAAGCCGGTGTTTTTTTACCGTGCTTGGCATAAATCATCGTGGTGGCGGTACTCGACACCAGTCCGCCTAAAAAACCCAACAGCGGCGCACCATAGCGTGTTCCCACCAGATGCAACGCGGCATAACCCGCCAGACTAATCCCGGAAATCAGCACCACCATCCACCAAGCCTGATGCGGATTGAACGCAGAATACGGCCCGTAATCCTGATCGGGCAATATCGGCAAAATGATGAAGGTCAGTACACAGAACTGTAATGCCGCAATCAAATCGCGCCGGGACAAGCGCTGCGACAAGCCACGCAACTCCGGTTTGAAATACAGCAACATGGTCACGCCTATCGCCAGCATCACCGCCAACTTGGCCTGACCAAACCACACCATCGCCCCCAGACAATAGCACAGCAACAAGGCCGCCACCGTGGTCGTTCCCGGATCAGCATCCTCTGGGTGATTGCGATACGCCCCGATAATCATGGCCGCCACCGCCAACAAACCCGCGATCAGCAACCACGGTGAAGCAATCTTGCTCCCCAGCAACGCCGTCAATGTTCCAAACAATGCCACCAAGCCAAACGTCCGCAGCCCCGCCTTGGCCGACGGTGTACGTTCACGCTCCAGTCCAATCAACAAACCAAGCGCTAGGCTAGTCAAGAACGCAGGTAGCGACTCAATTCCATGTATGTGCAAAAAATCCATATTGCCCTCCAATTCATGCGGGCGAATTTTCACCGTGATAACGACCCGCTGCAAGCGCTGTTGGCATAAAAAAGCCCCGACGAGCGGGGCGAGTGGCAAGTGCGTGCAGGCTTAATTGTGATCGCGACCATGATGTAGGCGGTGTAAACATCGGGTCAAATCCAACGAGGCGGCTTCAAATTCTCCATAACGACTCATCTGGAACAATACCTCGCGCCCGCGATGCTCAATCGCCAACTGCAATAACTTGGCGGCAGCGTGATGAAAGTGTTCATGCGTATCGAGTAATTTGAGAAATTCAGGATGCTCGGCCAGATGACGGGTTTCATCGCCACGCAGCCATTGCCCCAACTGGCAGCCCTGATGACACTCCCAAGCATCAGGATGCAATTCTTCCAGGTGCGTATGGCGCTGAATGACATTAATCAAGCGGGTTTTCCAAACGTGATGCGCCTCAAAAGCATGCTGATACTGCTTGTAAGTGATTTTTGGCGCATTTTCCCGTGCGGCAAACATCCGTTTCATCAAATCTTTCATCGCAGGCGATCCGGTTCAGGTGGAATATATAAGCAACTTCTTATTTTATCTGCATTCCCACACCCTTAGCAAGGTAAAAGTCATCTATTTACCTTGCTTCAAGTCCACACAAAGGAAATACTTTGTATATAACGAATTCATGAGAAATTTCGCCAGTTGCGCTAAAATCGCGCCCATTTTCAAAAAAACAGGAAGTCGAGAAAGATCGTGGCACTCATCGTACAAAAATACGGCGGCACTTCCGTCGCCAACCCAGAGCGCATCAAGAATGTCGCGCGGCGCGTCGCCAAGTTCCAGGCACAGGGACATCAAGTCGTGGTGGTCGTGTCCGCCATGAGCGGCGAAACCAACCGTCTGATTGGTCTGGCCAAGGCCATGCAAGAACATCCCGATCCGCGTGAGTTGGATGTGATTGTCTCCACCGGAGAGCAAGTGACCATAGGCCTGTTGGCCATGGGCTTGCAGGATTTGGGTCTGAAAGCCAAAAGCTACACCGGTGCCCAAGTGCGCATCCTGACCGACAATGCCCATACCAAGGCGCGCATTGTCTCCATCGACGAAGAAAACATCCGCAAGGATCTGGCTGAAGGGGCCGTGGTGGTCGTCGCCGGTTTTCAGGGCGTGGATGAAGACGGCAATATCACCACCTTGGGCCGGGGGGGCTCCGACACCACCGGCGTGGCGATTGCCGCTGCCCTGCGTGCCGATGAATGCCAGATTTACACCGACGTGGACGGCGTTTACACCACCGACCCGCGTGTGGTGTCCGAGGCGCGCCGCCTGAAGACCATCACCTTCGAGGAAATGCTGGAAATGGCCAGCTTGGGCTCCAAGGTGCTGCAAATCCGCTCGGTCGAGTTTGCCGGTAAATACAAGGTCAAATTGCGCGTGCTGTCCAGCTTCGAGGAAGAAGGCGACGGCACCCTGATTACTTTTGAGGAAAATGACAAAATGGAACAAGCCATTATCTCCGGCATCGCCTTTAACCGTGACGAAGCCAAAATCACCGTGCTGGGCGTGCCCGACAAGCCCGGTATCGCCTACCAAATCCTCGGCCCGGTGTCCGAAGCCAACATCGACGTGGATATGATCATCCAGAACATGGGCACCGACGGTAGCACCGACTTTTCCTTCACCGTGCACCGCAACGAATACGCCAAGGCCATGGACATCCTGAATAGCCAGGTACAACCGCACATCGGCGCACGTCAGGTGGTGGGCGACAACAAAACCGCCAAGGTTTCCGTGGTGGGTGTGGGCATGCGCTCACACGTCGGTATCGCCAGCAAAATGTTCCGCACCCTGGCCGAAGAAGGCATCAACATCCAGATGATTTCCACCTCCGAAATCAAGATTTCCGTGGTGATTGATGAAAAATACCTGGAACTGGCGGTGCGCGTACTGCACAAGGCCTTTGACTTGGATCACGAAGACGCCTGATGCTTGGCAGCCTGCCGGAAAACGGGTATGCTGCGCGCCCTTTTTCCGCTTCTGAGGCAGAACAGGAATTCACGCGCTCGTAGCTCAGTTGGATAGAGTACAGCCCTCCGAAGGCTGGGGTCGCACGTTCGAATCGTGTCGAGCGCGCCAGATCGCCAAACCCGCATCGCAAGGTGCGGGTTTTTCCTTGACTCTGTGAATACAACACCAAGCGTACCGTATTCACCAACGCCGATGCTGGCATTACCAGTGGACGGGAGACCAAACGTGAAATTACAGGCTTATTTCCGCAAGATGCGCGGCATCCGACGTGCGAAGCAACCACCGTTGCGCTGGCATGAAATCGCATGGGCCGGGCTAGGCGCTTTGCTGGGAATGGGCGCCCTGACCTTGGCCGCACGCTGGGTATTTGATCCGCTGGATTTACCGTTTCTGATTGGCTCCTTCGGCGCATCTGCGGTGCTGATCTACGGTGTCATGCGCAGTCCGCTGGCACAACCACGTAACTTGCTCGGCGGCCATATCTTGTCCGCACTGGTCGGCGTCACGTGCTGGAAACTACTCGGACAGGATGTGTATCTCGCAGCGACCATTAGCGTGGCCGCAGCCACCATGTTAATGCAAGTCACGCACACGCTACACCCACCGGGCGGCGCCACGGCACTGCTGGCGATTGTGGGCTCAGAAAAAATTCATGCCATGGGCTATTGGTACGTTTTGCTACCGGCCACCTTGGGGCCGCTGCTGCTATTATTCGTGGCGTTATTGGTCAATAACGTATCCGCTGCACGGCAGTATCCCGATCATTGGTTCTAGTCAAATTCTCAGCCGAAATTTGCCTGACGGTATGCATGAAAAATCCAGACAGACATACCTGATACGCACAGCATCAGTTAGAATTCGCTCCACTTAAACGATTTTTTGCCGCCATACGCTTCACCGCCGTCCACACAAACCTCATGTCCACGCCCGCCCAGCGCCCTACGCACAATCTCGCGCATCTGGAGATCCTGTTCAATATGGCAGCCGACTGCCTGTTGATTCTTGATCCCCAAGGCTACATCGTGGACATCAATGAAACGGGTTGCCTGCAACGTGGCTACCAACGCGAGGAAATGCTTGGACGACACATCAGCGAGTTTGACCCACCAGAATTCGCACCGTTGGTGCCACAGCGCATGCAACAATTGTTCCAGCAAGGGCAGGGATTATTTCAATCCGCACATATCTGCAAGGATGGTTCGATACTACCGGTGGAAATCAACGCCCGCTTGATTCTGTTGGATGGCGAACGTTTTGTCTTCAGCGTCATTCGTGACATACGCCAGCAACAATCCATGCAGCAGGCCATCCACGCCAGCCAGATGGCGCTGGGGGAACAATTAATCAAACTGCGTGCATTTTTGCAAAACAACCCGCTGGGCATTCACAGCTATCAACTGCACGACAACGGGCAACTGGAATTTATCGGTGCAAATGGCGCGGCTGACCGCATCTTGGGGTTTTCACATCAACCCTTGATTGGACTCAGCGTAGAAAGCGCTTTTCCTGCCCTGCGCAACACCCCGATTCCGGCAGCCTTTCGCCAAGTTGCCAAAGAAGGGGGCAGTTGGGAGGCGGAGCAGTTCAAATATGCCGACCATGGCATTGATGGCATCTTTTCCATCCATGCGTTTCAAACCGCACCGGGACAAGTGTCGGTTTTTTTTGATGACGTCACACAGGCTCGTCGGCAGGAAGAATCCCTACGCCTGGCCGCGACCGTGTTTGAAAATGCCTGCGAGGCCATCATGATTGTGGATGCCCACAATCAAATTTTGACCGTCAATCCCGCGTTTACCCAGACTACGGGTTATTTACCCGCCGAAGTCATTGGGCAAACGCCCAGCCTACTGAAGTCAGGCCGACAAAGCGCGGCCTTCTACCAGCAAATGTGGCAAACCTTGTGCGACACGGGCAAATGGCAAGGTGAAATCTGGAACCGCCGCAAAAATGGTGAGATTTTTCCAGAATACCTGTCCATCTACACCCTATACACGCCTAAAGGTGAGATCTTCCGTCGCATTGCCTCCTTTTTAGACATCAGCGATAAAAAAGCGTCGGATGAACTCATCTGGCGCCAAGCCAATTACGACAATCTAACGGATTTGCCCAACCGGCAACTACTGTACAGTCGCCTGGAAGAAACCATCACACGCGCCAGCGAGCGTCGCAATGAGTTTTGCCTGTTGATTATCGACATTGATCGCTTCCGTGAGGTGAACGACACCTTTGGCCATCAGGCTGGTGACACCCTGCTAATCGCCGTTGGCAAGCGCTTGGCTGAATACGCGCAAAACGGTGATTGCGCCGCCCGTCTCAGCGGCAATCAATTTGCGTTACTCCTGTCTCACCCGCCCGATCAACCGGATCTGGATACCTTTACCCTGATTTTGCAAGAACAATTGGCGCACTCGTATGCTTGGGAGGAAACCCATATCTACGCCACCGTCAGCATCGGCGTAGCGGTCTTTCCAAACGATAGCCGCGAGTTGGCACAGTTGGTGCAGTACGCCGAACAGGCGATGTATACCGCCAAGAATCAGGGCGGGAACCGCACCTGCCACTTCACGGCGGATTTGCAGGCAGCGGTACAAGACAAAGCACGTCTGACCACCGAACTGCGTCATGCGGTTGCTCACATGCAGTTTCAAGTGTATTTCCAACCCGTGGTGGAATTGCGGAACGGCCATATTCATAAAGCCGAGGCCCTGTTACGCTGGAATCATCCCACCCACGGCATCATCAGCCCGGTATCTTTCATCCCGCTGGCGGAAGACACGGGGCTAATCGTCGGATTGGGTGAGTGGGTGTTCCAGCAAGCTATTCAGGGACTGCGCCACTGGAAAACGCTATGCGGTGGCCAATTCCAGATCAGCGTCAATAAATCTCCGGTGCAGTTCCGTAGTGACGATGGTGCACAGATCAGTTGGCCGACTTATCTGGAACAACTGGGCCTGCAAGGGCAGGATCTGGTCATCGAAATTACCGAAGGGATGCTACTCAACCAGGACGAGCAAACCAGCCAGAAACTGCGCCAATTTCACGATGCCGGCATTCAATTCTCCATAGACGATTTTGGAACAGGCTACTCATCGCTGTCCTATCTGAAGCGCCTCAACATCGACTACCTGAAAATCGACCAGTCTTTTGTACGCAATATGTGCAATGACCCCACGGATCTGGCGCTGTGCGAAGCCATTGTGATGATGGCGCACAAACTGGACTTGAAAGTGATTGCCGAAGGGGTCGAAACTGCTGCCCAGCGCGACTTGCTACGGCAGATTGGCTGTGATTATGGCCAGGGTTTCTTTTTCTCCCGCCCCCTGCCACGCGAAAACTTCGAGCAATTGCTGCAACAGCAGGCAGAAAAAACCGCCCAGTGACGGGCGGTGCTTCAAGGCAAGCTACGCGCAACCCTCAATAGCGACTTTCGCGCAACGCGGCAATCCGCTCTTCCAGCGGCGGATGCGTCATAAAAATGTCCAGGATCGCCTTGCCACCCGAAATCCCGGAGGCGGCCATTTCTGCGGGCAAGGCAGATTGCTCGTGATTCATCTGCAAACGTTCCAGCGCCGCAATCATTTTCTGACGCCCCACCAAACGAGCGCTGCCCGCATCGGCACGGAATTCGCGCTGCCGGGAGAACCAGCTCACGATGGCACTGGCCAACACGCCAAACACAATTTGCGCCAGGATTTCGGCAATGATACCGCCGATGCCGGGGCCGCGATTTTCCTCATTGTCACCACGCAACAACGAATCCACGAAGTAGCCGACGATTTTGGAAAAGAACACCACAAAGGTATTCACCACGCCCTGTATCAGGGTCAGCGTCACCATGTCGCCGTTGGCAATGTGGCTGACTTCATGCGCCAGCACCGCTTCCACTTCGTCGCGCTGCATGTTGTACAACAGGCCGGTACTCACGGCCACCAGCGCATCATTGCGGTTCCAACCGGTCGCAAACGCATTCACTTCCGGCGAGTCATAGATACCCACTTCCGGCATGCCGATGCCCGCTGCACTGGCTTGTGCCTGTATGGTGTTCACCAACCAGCGTTCGGTGGGATCCGCAGGATTTTCAATCAACTGCACGCCCATGGATTGCTTGGCCATCCATTTCGACATGAACAGCGAAACAAACGAGCCCACAAAACCAATCACGGCGGAAAACACCAGCAACGCGCCCAGATTCAGGCCGCCACCGCTGCGATAGTTGCCTACGCCCAGCACACTCAGCACGATGCTGATAACCAGCATCACCGCAATATTAGTCAAAATAAACAAAAAGATACGTTTCATGGCAATTCCTCGGCTTAGTAAAAGTCGCAGCGTAAATGGGGCAAATCGTCCCTTTTTCAAGGCCACTTTGAATAATCTGCTGCAATTTGGTTCCCCAGCAGGCATGAAAAAACCCGCTGACGTCAGGCCAGCGGGTTGCTTGCCAAGCTGCCGTTAAAAGTTGTGGCGATACTGCACGCTCAGAATATCGACACTGTTGCTGCTATAACCAGACAAGAATCCTTTGCCGAACAGATCTGTATTGATCGTCGGATTTTGGTTGAAAGTCGCATTTTTTACGAACAGATGCGCGTAGCCAACATCCAGCGCACTGTCCTTGCTCAGGCTGTATTGCCCGCCGACGCTCAACCACGTGCGATCGGCATCAGGAATGCGCACAGTACGATAGGGATCGCTGACCGGCGATTGGTCAAACGCCACCCCAACCCGCGCCAGCCATTGTGGGCTGTAGTGATAGGTCGCGCCGGCGGCGATGCGCCAAGTATCGCGCCAATTTTCCGGGGTCAGGCTGAGTGTGGCGCCATTGGCGCGCAACACGCGCA
Source organism: Gallionellaceae bacterium UBA5126 (assembly GCA_002414205.1). GTDB lineage: Bacteria > Pseudomonadota > Gammaproteobacteria > Burkholderiales > Gallionellaceae > Gallionella. Next base: position 29,633 of record DHYQ01000069.1, read on the forward strand.
ACTCTTTGAACACACTCCAACCAGTCCAGGTGGCATCCGCCATGATTTCCCAACGTTCATCCAGTTGATGAAAAACACTGAAGGACAAACTATCCGGCATGCTCACGACCAGACTCACCGCGCCATCTGGCACGGCCAAGGCCAATCCCGCCGGACGATTGGCAAAGGCAACGCTACCACTCAGGTTGTATTTGATACGGGAACGATACGCCGCGCCCAGACGAGTCTGCGGGCTGGCCTGAAACAACAGTCCGAGGTTGTAACCCCAAGCGGCATCACGGCCAGAAACGGTGCTCGTCCCCTCCAGCGCCGGGCCATAGCGAACGGCACTGCTGAGCGTGCCATCCACACGCTGATAATTCAGCCCCGCGCCAAGACTCAGACGTTCATTGACCTGATAGGACACAGCAGGGTTGATATTGACGGTTTGCAAGCGCGAAGCCACGGCCTGAAAACGCCCCATCCAAGTCGGGCTGTAATTGGTTTCCAAGCCGAAGGGGACGTTGATACCCACCCCCACCCGGGTCTGGGCGTTCAACTCACTGGCCCAGTAAAAATTCGGCGTCATGGCCCATTTCCCGGCATCGCCACCCGGATTGGTGCCCGCAATGGCCAAGCCAGTCGTTGTACCGGCAAAGTTGGTCGAGGGACGAATCAAATTTGCGGCCACCGTCAGTTGCTGCCCAGACAGCCGCGACATCCCGGCAGGATTAAAAAAAATGGTACTGGCGTCTTCGGCGCTGGCTGCGCCACCCGCAAAGGCATTTCCAAGGCCACTACCGCTTTGCTCAATCAAGGCAAAGCCGGAGGCCTGTACTTGCCCAACGCCCAAACCCAGCATCGCCAGTGCCAGCGATAATTTTGTTGCTTGCTGAAGCATAATGTTTCTCCCTGAAATAATGGTGCATATGAACCACATACGCGCCGTCATTGAAGCATGAAACCCTCAAAAAATCATCGTGCCGGGCAGAAAAAAGCCCGTCACACAGGACGGGCTTGCCGCACAGAACTACAGCGAATGAGGCCCGCTACCATACTCCTCGACCAGTTGTTGCGGTGTCAGCATCACGCCCGCCAATTCCAGATGTACGATGCGCAACAGGCCGCTGCCACAACGTGCATATATCCGGTTGTCCGCAACATACAGCGCGGGCACCCCACCCTGCCCCGCCACAGGCAAAGTTTGCAGTACCCGCAGCGGCTTCCCCAGCAAAGTACTGGTGGCACCGGGATACGGTGGTGCCACGGCACGCACCAGATTGTGAATGTCCTGCGCCGATTGCGACCAGTCAATCACGCCGTCTTCGGCCTTGCGCCCACCAAAATAGCCACCCTGGCTCAAGTCCTGCTTGTGGCGCGGCGCAGTCCCAGCCAACAGCGTGGGCAACACCCCATGCAGCGCCTGCTCTGCTGCCACCGTCACCTTCAGGAACACCTCGTGCGCGGTGTCATTGGGCAAAATCGGCACCGCTTGCTGCGCCACGATGTCGCCGTTGTCGGGTTTTTCGGTCATGTAATGCAGGGTCGCACCGCTTTCCGTTTCACCTTTGATAATCGCCCAGTTCACCGGCACGCGACCCCGGTATTTCGGCAACAGCGAGCCGTGCATGTTCAAGGCGCCGCTGGTCGGAATCTCCAGCAACTCGCGTTTCAGCATCAGGCGGTAATAAAAGGAGAAAAAGAAATCCGGTTGCAGGGCGCGAATCTGCGCCACCACTGCCGGCGTATTGGGATCGTCCGGGGTCATCACCGGAATGTCGTGCAATTCGGCCAGCTTTTGCACGCTGTCGAACCAGATGTTTTCATTGGGATTGTCTTGATGTGTCACCACCAAGCGCACGTCCACCCCCTGTGCCAGCAACACCGACAAACAGCGATAACCGACGTTATGGTAAGCAAAAACGACGGCGCTACTCATGGCTGCCGCCCAAAACTCGCCAGCGGCATCGCCGCTTGCCCATGTGCTTGCGTTGATTCCTCCAGCACTGCCGCCACCAGATAGCGCGGACGATGACGCACTTGCTGATAAATCCGCCCGACATATTCTCCCAACAGCCCAATCCCGAACAGCGCCATGCCAATCAGGAAAAACACCAGTGCAAACAGCGTGAACAGACCTTCCGCTTCCGGCCCGACAATCAAGCGCCGCAACAGCAAGAAGACGAAAAACAACCCAGAGAACAGCGACACCAGCATGCCCAGCATGGAGAACCATTGCAGCGGCACCACGGAAAAGCCCGTCATCAAATCGAAATTCAAGCGGATCAGGCTGTACAGCGAATACTTGGACTCGCCTTCGGCGCGCTCTTCGTGCTCTACCATCACTTCGGACGGCGTGCGGGCAAAGGTATAGGCCAGCGCCGGAATAAAGGTATTCACCTCCTGACAGCGCACCATGGCATCAATCACATTGCGGTCGTAGGCACGCAACATGCAGCCCTGGTCGGTAATCTTGATGCGGGTGATGCGCTCGCGCAATTGATTCATCGCCCGCGACGCGATATGCCGCCAAGTGCTGTCATTACGCTGACGCCGAATCGAGCCAACATAATCCGAGCCTTCGTCCATCTTGGCCAACAGCTTGCGGATTTCCTCTGGCGGATTCTGCAAATCGGCATCCAGTGTGACGACGCGCTGGCCACGGGTGTATTCAAAACCGGCCATGATGGCCATGTGCTGACCAAAATTGCCGTTGAACAATACCACCCGCGTGACGTCAGGCCGACGCTGGAACTGCTCACGCAAAATGGCCGCCGAACGATCGCGGCTGCCATCGTTGACGAAGACGATTTCGTAAGTAATACCCAAGGCATCAAGGGCGGGATAAAGACGGGCGAACAAGCTGGCCAAGCCTTGTTCTTCGTTATAGACCGGGATGACCACGGAAAGGACGGGAGTATTCATGGGGCGGCATTCTACCGCAAGCTGGCAGTTGCGCGAAATCCGCAGCCTTAAGCAAGGTATTGCATTTTAGGTTAGGATTGCGCCCTCGAAAACTTAGCCGCCTCCCCATGTCCGCTTCCTGGAATTCTTCGCTGGTTCTGCTCTCAGTATTGGTTGCAATGCTGGGCTCGTTTTCAGCCCTGATCCACGCCCAACGCATGCGGGAAAGTCCGGGGAAAAACAGCTTTTTCTGGATGCTGGCGGGCGCCACCACACTGGGGCTATCAATCTGGTCGATGCACTTCATCGGGATGCTGGCCTGGCACCTCCCCATTCAGGTCAAGTACGACACCACCCTGACCTTGCTGTCCATCCTTCCCGCCATCGGAGCGGCATTGATCGGTTTTCGCGTGTTACGCCACACAACCATTTCCGCCAGCCAACTGTTATTCAGCAGCGTCTGGATGGGCATTGCCATCAGCGCCATGCACTACCTTGGCATGGCCGCATTGCAAATGTCACCCCCCATTCAGTATGACAGTGGCATTTTTGCTTTATCGGTACTGATCGCCATCCTGGCTTCCTGGGGTGCCTTGCTACTCATGTATCACGGTCACCGCATCGAGCTACCGGCACAGCTTCGCTTCGCCCTCAGCGCCCTCATCATGGGCATTGCCATTTCCGGCATGCACTACACCGCCATGCAAGGGCTACACCTCGCCCCGGAAAGTCTCTGTCGCGCGGAAGGCGCCAACATTGACAACGCGCTGTTAGCCACCCTGGTCACCGCCATCGTGTTGCTGTGGTCGGGCGGGGGGCTACTGGCCAGCCTGTTTGATCACATGGTGTCACGCCAAGCCATCAAGGCCTTGGCCAAGCTGCAAAAAGAACACCGCGATTTGCAGTTTCAAACGACCCAGCAAACCAACGTCATGCTGAACACCCTGCGCGACCGCGAGGAACGTTTGAGCATGCTGATGCGTCATGCGCCGGATGCCGTGTTCATTTTTGAAAATACCGGCAGCATCACCTTCGCCAACGAACAGGCCGGCTTGCTGCTGGGCTATCGCCGAGAAGAGTTGCAGAACATGAATTTCTTTGACCTGGCCCCCAAGGAATGGCGTGCCGTTTACCGCGAGCAGGCACAGGAAATCATGCTGGATCATGATCGTCACGTGTTGGAGATGCGCCTGTTAAATCAGCAAGGCCAACGTATCCCCATTGAATTAAGCGCCATTCTGCTGCCCAACGATCAGGTGTATGGTTCCTGCCGTGACATCCGCGAGCGCAAGGCCGTGCTGCGTGCCCTGAAAGATTCACAGGAAAACATGCAAAATCTGCTCAACTCCATGGCCGAAGGCATGTACGGCGTCGACAATGGCGGAATTTGCACCTTCGTTAACCCCGCCTTCCTCAACATGCTGGGCTACGACCACAGCGACGAAGTGATCGGCAAGCCCATCCACCGCCTGGTACATCACTCCTACCCCGATGGCAGCCCTTATCCCGGACGCGAATGTCGCATGTATCTGGCTTATCAGGCCCGGCAAAAAATTCATGTCGATGACGAGGTGTTCTGGCGCAAGAATGGCCAGCCCGTGCCGGTGGAATACTGGTCACACCCCATCATCAAAAACAATCATGTCATCGGCTCCGTGGTGACTTTCCTCGATATTACCGAGCGCAAACGCGCCGAGGAAAGTTTGCGCGAAAGCGAGGAATATGCCCGCACGGCGCTGGAAGAATTGAATTATCAGAAATTCGCCCTCGATCAGCATTCCATCGTCGCCATTACCGACATCAACGGCACCATTACCTACGTCAACCAGAAATTCTGCGACATCAGTGGCTACAGCCAAACTGAGCTGCTGGGAGAAAATCATCGCATTCTCAGCTCTGGCTACCACTCCAAAGAATTTTTCCGTGACATGTACCAGACGATTGCCAGCGGCAGCGTCTGGCGCGGCGAAATTTGCAACCGCCACAAGAATGGCGAGCTGTACTGGCTGATTACCACCATTGTGCCCTATCTCAACGAACATGGTAAACCCACGCAATACATCTCCATGCGTACCGACATTACCCAGCGCAAAGCCGCCGAAAGTCGGGTACACCAATTGGCGTTTTACGATGCGCTGACCAACCTGCCTAACCGCCGCTTGCTGCTGGATCGCCTGCGCCAAGCCATCGTCGTGAGTGAACGCACCCAGCAATATGGCGCGGTGCTGTTCCTCGATCTGGATCGTTTCAAAACCCTGAACGATAGTCAGGGGCATGACATCGGCGACCTGCTACTGACGGAAGTCGCCACACGGCTACAACACAGCGTGCGCGAAGAGGACATCGTATCGCGCCTGGGTGGGGACGAATTTGTGGTAGTGATGGAAAACCTCGGCGACCACGATCACCAGGCGGCCAGCCATGCGGAAAACATTGCCGAAAATATTCGCCGCGCCCTGAACCGTGCTTATCGGCTGAAAGACCTAGTGCACCACACCACGCCCAGTATCGGCATTACGCTGTTTCTGGGGCAGCAACACAGCATGGAAGACCTGTTAAAGCACGCCGACATTGCCATGTATCAATCCAAAATGGCCGGGCGCAACACCATCCGCTTCTACGAACCTGCCATGCAAACGGCGCTCAACCAGCGTATCACGCTGGAACGCGAATTACGCCAAGCGTTGGCGCGCCAACAATTTGAACTGTATTACCAAGTGCAAATCGACGACCAATATCGTCCTTTTGGCGCTGAAGTCTTGATCCGTTGGTATCACCCGAAGCGCGGCATGATTTCCCCCGGCGAGTTCGTACCGATACTGGAAGAAACCGAGCTGATCATCCCGATTGGCTTGTGGATTTTGCGTTCCGCCTGCACCCAGATCAGTTACTGGCAAAATGATCCGCTCACCCGCCATCTGGAGTTGTCGGTCAACATCAGTGCAAAGCAGTTCCGCCAAGCCGATTTCGTGCCGCAACTACAAGCGATCCTGCAAGAAACCGGCGTACACCCCGACAAGCTGAAACTGGAGCTGACCGAAAGTATGGTGCTGGATCACGTCGATGAAGCCATCGCCAAAATGCACGCCCTGCGTGCCATTGGCGTGCGCTTCTCCATGGACGACTTCGGCACTGGCTATTCATCATTGCAATACCTCAAACTGCTACCGCTGAACCAGATCAAGATCGACCAATCCTTCGTGCGCGACATCAGCACCGATCCGAATGATGCCGCCATCGTGCAAGCCATCATCGCCATCGCCAAGGCCTTGCAACTGGACGTGATTGCGGAAGGGGTCGAAACGCTCCAGCAACAAGCCTTGTTGAAACAATATGGCTGCCATACCTTCCAAGGGCATCTGTATGGCCATGCCATGCCGCTGTACGAATTTGAAGCCCGCCTGCACGCCATTACCGCCCGTACCGTCAATGCCACCCCGGATTGGCCGCTGGGCGCAACGATTCCCCCTCAGGAGATACGACCATGAGTACAGTGACCCTCATCCTGCCCAGCCTGTTCATTCCCACCCAATTGGCGGCCATGGGTGCCAGCGAACTGATGTCGAACAGCCTGAAAAAAATGCTGGCACGGGGGCGTAGTCGCGCCACCCCGGAAAATAGCCAGTTGGAAGCGCATTTGTGCAAAATATTTAGTGTCCCCGTGCAGGAAGATTTACCCATCGCTGCCATCACCGCCAAGGCAGATGGCCTACCCGACGGCTACTGGCTGCGCGCCGATCCGGTGAATTTGACACTCCGGCGCGACCGCTTGGTGTTGCTGGAAGTCGGCGTTTCACAGGATGAAGCGCGCCACTGCTGTGAAGAACTCAACGCCCATTTCGCCGCACAGGGCCTGGAATTCGTGGCCCCGCATCCGCAACGCTGGTATGTTCGTCTGCCGGAATGTCCGCACATCCGCACCACCCCCATCCAGCAAATGCACGGCCAGAATGTCAAAAACCAGTTACCGCGTGGCCCGGAAGCGCCCCTGTGGCATCAGATTTTCAATGAAGTACAAATGCTGCTGCACAGCCTTCCCATCAACAAAGCCCGTGAAGACGAGGGAGAAGCCACCATCAACAGCGTCTGGTTCTGGGGCGCAGGGCACACGCCCGCCGCACTGTGCGTACCCGCCGAGCGCATTAGCAGCGATCTTGGCCTGGTCGCCGACTTCGCCGCCGCCGCCGGCGTGCCGTTTACCCCTTGGGAACCACATTGGGATGGCGCCGATTTGCTGGTATGGAATGCACCACATTACGCCTTGCAACAAGGTAACCTCGAACACTGGCGCGCGCTTTTGCGTGACTTTGAACAAAACTACGCCCACCCACTGTGGCAAGCCATCAGCAATGGCAGTATTGATCGCCTACACATCGACATTCTGGATCGTGACAATCCGCGCCATATTGAACTGACACGCGGCGACGCTTGGGCCTTCTGGCGACGTTAAAAACCTGTTCAAAGTCTGTTGCGAGCGGTTGTCAGCGCAGCGAATGCAGCGCACAAACCGCAGTTTACTGGGTGTAAATGAGGATTTTTGGCCGCGCAGGGCCTCGATGACGGCCTCGCAGTCAGCCAACTGCACAGGTTTTACACCCGCTGATGACACAGGAGGGGCGTCACTCCGTCCGCAACGCTTCTACCGGATCCAGCCGCGCTGCCCGCCGCGCAGGCATCACCCCCGCCAATAGCCCGATGCTGATGGCGCTCAACTCCGCCAGCACGGCAAACAGCCAAGGCGTGTGCACCGGCAGTGCCGGAAACAACGCATGCGCCGCCTGGGCAACCCCCACCCCCAGCAGCAAGCCACTCAAACCGCCCAGCGCAGACAACAACATCGCCTCGCCCAAAAACAATTGCAGCACCTGCCCCTCGCGTGCCCCCAATGCCCGCAGCAAGCCGATTTCCGCCGTGCGTTCCGTGACGGCCATGGTCATAATGGTCAGAATCCCCACCCCGCCGACAAACAGCGAAATCCCGCCCAGCGCGCCCACCGCAAAGGTGATGATGCCCAGCACTGAGCCCAGCACCTCTAGCGCTTTTTCCTGTGGAATCAAGGTAAAATCCTCACGCCCATGCCGCTCTTTCAGCAAGGTGCTAATCGCCGCTGTCACCGTCGCCAGCGACGCCCCGGCCTGATAATTCACCTGAATCTCCATCAAGCCGGGGCGGTTGAACAATTCCATGGCCCGCGCCGCCGGGATAAACACGGTGTCGTCCATATCAAAGCCCAGCATCTGCCCCTTGGGCTGCATGACCCCGATCACCCGGTAACGCTGCCCGCCGATGCGCAAATATGCCCCCAGCGGATTACTGGCACCAAACAACTCATGCCGCACCTTGGCGCCCAGCACCACCAGGGCCCGCGCCTGCGTCGTATCGTCATCCGGTAAAAACTGCCCACTTTGCAGCGCCATGCTGAACACCTGGGTCATCTCATGCCCGGCCCCCACCACCGTGGTGCGGCGCGTGCGTTCATTGGCGCGCACCTCGGCATTGCCCTGCATGCTGGGATTGACATGCGCAATCACCCCCAGCCGCCGCAATGCCGCCGCATCCTCCAGCGACAGCGGACGGGTGGAGCCAAAAATCCCCACATTCGCCCCCTGCGTCTGGGTCTTGCCCGGTTGAATGGCAATCAAATGCGTGCCGAACTGGCTGAACTCCGCCAAGATGAACTGATGCAGCCCCTCGCCGATGGACGTGAGCAAAATCACCGCCATAATCCCGATGGCGATCCCCAACCCGGTCAAAAAACTGCGCAATGGATACGCGACAAAACTCGACCCCGTCAAGCGCAACCAATCTGCCGTTTTCATGTGCATTAACCCAAAAATAACGCTTATTCGTCGCGCTGGCGATACAGTTCGTGCAATTTGTCGTGCAGGATATGTACCTTGTTCTGAAACGCTGCCGATGCGCGCGAATACGCCGAGCCCGGTTTGATCAATTCACGCGCCGCAATACATCTGCCAACCTGTTTGAGCGAAATGGCTTCGCTGGCCTGCGCATGAAAATCGCTGCAATACGCACAAAGCTGGTTGAACAAGGGCAAATCTTCTTCAGTTTTGAGCTCAGCACCATGCAACCAGCGCCCAAACAAGCAGGCGGGATGGCAAATTTCTGCCCGCAAGGGATAGCGATAATGATGGCCGTTGATATAAGCCTCGATGGCATCACGTTCGCGTAAATGAATCTCGATCACGTGATGCCCATTGAACGTGGATTGTGTGGCCATATACGGCGGCAAACCTGAATGCGTCATACCGTCCTCCTGAAAAATAAGGTTTACAACAGGAAAAACATCTGATGATGCAAGTCGCCAACGCGAACAACGGCACTGCTCACCCTCGACAACTGCAAGGGCTGATTGTATGAGTTGACCACCACAATGCAAGCGGAAAAATTAAAAAATTTTCCGCTATCTATATAATTAAAAAGGATTTATCTAGATAAATCCTTAAAAATAAAAGTGTAATTTTCGCTCGTGGAAATGTGAAAAAACACAAGCGACGCAGAACATCGCTTGTGTTTTTATGGACGGGGAAACTTAAACCGCGTTTTCGTCGGTTTCGCCGGTACGGATACGAATCACCTGTTCCACCGGGCTGACGAAAATTTTGCCATCGCCAATCTTGCCGGTATGCGCTGCTTCAATAATCGCTTCCACCGCAGTGTCCACCAGTTCGGTCGGCAGCACGACTTCAACCTTCACCTTGGGCAGGAAATCCACCACATATTCGGCGCCACGATACAACTCGGTATGGCCCTTTTGGCGACCAAAACCCTTTACCTCGGTCACGGTCAGGCCACTGATATTCAGCATGGCCAGGGATTCGCGCACTTCGTCCAGCTTGAAGGGCTTGATGATGGCTTCAATTTTTTTCATCACTATTCCTTGTCTGTTATTCGGTTGGAAGAAGCATGTCTCCTTCCGGGCGGGGCGCATTGTAGCAAGGGCACGACAAAATCGCACAGAAGAATGTCCAAAATATGCTGGCTGTGGTGTTCATGCCAATAAAGACGGGCTTTTCTGGTAGTATGCGCGCCTTTCCGCGCCAGGTGTTTGCGCACTAATTCACTGATTCAAGAGAGTAAAATGACCGAAGTTCTGGAAGTTTCCAACACAAGCGGCGGCGTGCCGCAAGAAGTCAAGCGCCGCCGTACCTTTGCCATTATTTCCCACCCGGATGCGGGTAAAACCACCTTGACCGAAAAGCTGCTGCTGTTCGGCGGGGCGATTCAGATGGCGGGGACGGTGAAGGCGCGCAAGAGTGGTCGCCACGCCACCTCGGACTGGCTGGACATCGAAAAGCAGCGCGGCATTTCCGTCGCCTCGTCGGTGATGCAGTTCACCTTTGACGACTGTGTGATTAACCTGCTGGACACCCCCGGCCACCAGGATTTTTCCGAAGACACCTACCGCGTGCT
>DHYQ01000069.1:40013-40171 GCA_002414205.1 Gallionellaceae bacterium UBA5126
GACACCTACCGCGTGCTGACCGCCGTGGATGCCGCCGTCATGGTGGTGGATGCCGCCAAGGGCGTGGAAGAGCAGACCATCAAGCTGCTGGAAGTCTGCCGCTTGCGCAACACGCCCATCATCACCTTCATCAATAAGATGGACCGCGAAGTGCGCGA
>DHYQ01000069.1:40257-40589 GCA_002414205.1 Gallionellaceae bacterium UBA5126
GATGTGCTGCGCGGGCCGCAAATCGAGCAACTGGCGGCGCAGTGCCCCAGCGAAATGCAAATCATGCGCGAAGAAACCGAGCTGGTCATGGGCGCAGGTGCATCGTTTGACTTGCAGGCATTTTTGCAAGGCCAGCAAACGCCAGTGTTTTTCGGCTCCGGCGTGAACAACTTCGGCGTGCGCGAAGTGCTGCGCGCCCTGGTGGATTGGGCACCGGCCCCGCTGCCCCGCGCCACCGACATGCGCATGGTTGACCCGACCGAAGCCAATTTCACCGGCTTCGTGTTCAAGATTCAGGCCAATATGGATCCCAACCACCGCGACCGCATCGC
>DHYQ01000069.1:40653-50489 GCA_002414205.1 Gallionellaceae bacterium UBA5126
CTTTTTGCGCGTCTGCTCCGGGCAATATACGTCGGGCATGAAGGTCAAACACCGCCGCACCGGCAAAGACATGAAGCTGGCGAATGCCGTGACGTTCATGGCCAACGAGCGCTCGCGCCTGGACGAAGCCTTCGCCGGTGACATCATCGGCATCCACAATCACGGCCAATTGCAAATCGGCGACGTGCTGACCGAAGGCGAAGCCCTGATTTTCAAGGGCATTCCCTACTTCGCGCCGGAGCTGTTCAGCCGCGCCCGCCTGCGCGACCCCATGAAAGCCAAGCAACTGGAAAAAGGCTTGCGCCAACTGGGCGAAGAAGGCGCGGTGCAAGTCTTCGCCCCGCTGCTGGACAACGCCCTGTTGATTGGCGCGGTCGGCCAACTGCAATTTGAGGTCGTGGAACACCGCCTGAAAGCCGAATACGGCGTCGATGCCGTGTTCGAGCGCGCCGGCATCCAAACCGCCCGCTGGGTGACTTGCCCCGATGCCAACCACCTCAACGAATTCGTCAAAGCCAACGCCGCCCGCCTGGCAAAAGACGTGGACGGCAACTACGCCTACCTCGCCGACAGCGGCGTCAACCTGCGCTTGGCGCAAGAACGCTGGCCCAAAGTCCAATTCCACGCCACGCGGGAACATGGGCAGCAGTTGGGGTAGAGCATGACAGCCTAACAAAGCCTCCATTTTCCATACCGAAAGGCTGTTAAACGCAATGAGTCGTCCCAAGCACCAGCACTGGGTTCCACAATTTTACTTGCGCTATTTTTCAACACCAGAAACCAGAAGTGAGAAGGATGCGCAAGTTTGGATGTTTTCAAAAGATGAGGCCGATGGTAATGAGTGCCTCACCAATATTCGGAACGCTTGCGGAAAGCGATACCTCTACACACCTGTAGATGAAACGGGTGCTCGCACATGGGATTTGGAGAGCAAACTGGATCAACTGGAATCCACAATGGGAAAGATTTGGCCACAGGTGGCCGAAGGATTCGTCGATCTCGGAAATCAGTCGATACGAAAAGGCTTAGCACTGTTTGCGGCAGTGATGCACCTTCGGAATCCTGAAGTTCGCAGACTCGTGAAGAAGTTGCACCAGCAATTGGTCGAATTCTACGAATCAGGCTCTCTTCGCCCAGATGGAACTCCAGCGATAGATCATCGTGACTGGCACAAATACCGTGCTTGGGGCAAAAACGACCATGACAAATTCTTCGCTCATATTGTCGAAAATGAAGCGATTCATATTGCTGAACTTCTGATGAAAAAAAGATGGGCAGTGGTATTTTCCGGGAGAGATGTGTTCATAACCTCCGATAGGCCTGTAGCGGTGCAGCATTTATCAAAGAATGTTGTCGGATTTGGAACAGAAAATGCAATCATCACTTTTCCTCTGTCTCCCAAGCGCATTCTAGTTATGGATGACCAACACGAAGAACCCAGCAATCAGTACTACCCGCTTCAAGCATCGAACGGGGGCGCGTTTAATCACGCCATATGGAGCAATGGCAGTCGCTTCATGATTACCGGAAGGGCTATTCATGACGTACTCTCTGAAATCGTGAAATGTGCCGACGCAGATGAGTAACACGTAGCACGTAGGCTGGGGTGAGGTACGAACCCCAGCTTTTTCATTGCCGTTGCTGGGGTTCGCTGCGCTCACCACCAGCCTACCTGACACGTTGCATAGTGAAATCCGCATTCATTATTGCCCATATTGTGGCGTGAAACTCGCCACCAATGCCGTCCCATCCTGCCCATCATAGACTTGCATGTGAACACGTTTGCCACGATGATGGGTTTCCATCGCACGGCGATGTTTTGTTGACCCATCTAAAGGAGACTTACCATGCGCACCCTTCCCTTGTTGCTATCCCTGCTGTGTAGTCAGGCCGCTCTGGCCATAGACTGGGAGGAGATTCCCTATCGTTATTCCGCGCTGGATGAGGCGCAACTGGGCAAGGTGTTTCCGTTGCGCGAGTTGCCCGCGCTGGATTCGCAGAAGCCGGTACCTGGCGCGTTGGCCGTGGGGCCGTCCGGGGCACACTGGTCTTGGCAATTGCGTGAAGATGCGCATGGCGGTCAGCCGGTCACATTAAGCGGCAAGGACAAGACTGGTCAGCCTTGGCAGGTGAGTCTGGGTGAATTGGCGGGCTGTGCGCCTTGGCGGGTGTTTAGCGGCGATGTGGATGGTGATGGCGTCGCGGATGCCATCGTGTTGCGTCAGACGTGTGGCAATGGGCTGTCCGCGCCACTGGCGATTAGCGCGATTACTTTTGATGCGCAGGGCCGCCCACTGCTGTTCAATAAAACCAGCTATTTTGATCTGGGCGACCAGCCCGGCGTGGGAGCCTTGCGCGACTTGGACGGCGACGGCAAGGCGGAATGGCTGGACATGCATTTTGGCGGCGGCTATTGGGTGACGCAGGTGTATCAGGCACGACACGGCGCTTGGCAAAGCATCAGCAAACTGGCCGGGCAAAGTTATCCGCAATATGTGCGCTTTACGGAAGCCTCCAATCACCAAGTCACGGCACTTAAAACCAAAACCGCCGGCTTGAGCGACGAAACGCGTCCAAGCTGGACAGGAAAATTACAACGCCTGACGGTGCAGGATGATGAAGATCAAAGCTGGCGTGTGCAAATGTCCATCCGTCTGGCCAATGGCAAAACCGCCAGTTGTAATTTGGCGGAAGAAACGGTTTGGCTGGATGAGCGTAGCGCGGGGCGCAAGGTGTATGGAGATTTAAGCGCTGCGGGTGCAGCATTGCGCACCTTGCAGGCCGGGACGACGATTCAGGGACAAGGACAACTGGACACCAGTGGCTGCGCGCCTGCCCGGATTCGCACCGGCCCTTGAAGCCATCGGGTGGATGCCGCGCAGGCAATCCACCCCATTTCCAACGTTGATGCACGACACGAGGAACGGTGGGTTGCTGCACCCACCTTGGCAGTTGGGTGCGCTACGCGGATTCACCCAACTGCCAAAACCTTCAGGCATGCACACTACGTTTGCGCTTGTGGCTGCCTTTTTTGCCTTCGCGGTGTTCCAGGCCCAAGACATCCAGCGTGTGTTCACGTATTTGGTGCAGCAGTGCCACGTTGTCGTCCAGCGATTCGCCATAGGACGGGATCATCTGTTTCAGCTTGGGTTGCCAATCGCCCAGGCGGTTGGGGAAGCAGCGCTCAATCACGTCTATCATGGCCTGCACGGACACCGAAGCACCGGGAGAGGCACCCAGCAGCACGGCCAGTGAGCCGTCTGGCGCGGTGACAATTTCCGTACCGAATTCCAGTTTTCCGCCATTTTCATCGCATTTCTTGATGATCTGCACGCGCTGCCCGGCGGCAACCAACTCCCAATCTTCATCCTTGGCCTCGGCGAAGAATTCGCGCAGGCTGTCCACGCGCTCGGTGTGGGTCTTCATCGCCTCGTTAATCAGGTAGCGAGTGAGATCCATATTGTCACGGGCCACGGCCAGCAAAGGTTTCAAGTTGCTGCTCTTCACCGAGGAGAACAAGTCCAGCAGCGAGCCTTCCTTGAGAAATTTGGTGGTAATGCTGGCAAATGGCCCGAACAGCAGCGCCGGTTGGCCGTCGATGATGCGAGTGTCCAGATGCGGCACTGACATGGGCGGCGCGCCGGTGGGCGCTTTGCCATACACCTTGCTGGCGTGGCGTTTCACCACTTCGGGGTTTTTGCAAATCAGCCATTGCCCGCTAACCGGGAAGCCGCCGTAGCCCTTACTGATTGGCAGGCCGGTTTTCTGGAACAGCGGCAGCGCCCCACCGCCCGCGCCCAAAAACACAAAGCCCGCGTCGATGTCACGACGATGCCCGGCGTCATCCTTCAGGTGTACATGCCAGCGTCCATTGGCCGCCTGCTTCAGGCCGGTAATGGTGTGGTGCATTTTCAACTCAAAATTGTCGTGCTTGCCCAACTCTTTCACCATGTGGCGGGTCAGGTAACCAAAGTCCACGTCGGTGCCGTGTTTGACCTGCGTTGCGGCGATGGGCTGCGCCGGATCGCGCCCGGCCATCACCAGCGGCATCCATTGCTGCAATACGGCGGGGTCTTCGCTGTACTCCATTTCCTCAAACAAGTGATGCGTGTGCAGCGCTTCATAGCGCTTGCGCAAAAACGCGACGTTTTGCTCGCCCCAGACAAAACTCTGATGATGCACCGGGTTGATGAAACGCTCCGGTGACGGCAACACACCTTGCTCCACCAGATACGTCCAGAATTGCAGCGACACTTCAAAAGCGGCATTGATGCCCAGGGCACGGTTGATGCCGACCGTACCGTCAGCCTGCTCGGCGGTGTAGTTCAACTCGCAATAGCCCGCGTGCCCGGTACCGGCGTTGTTCAGGCTGTGCGAGCTTTCGCCCGCCACCCGGCCCAATTTTTCCACCATGGTAATTTTCAGCTTGGGGTCTAGCTGTACCAATAATTTGCCCAAGGTGGCGCTCATGACGCCAGCACCCACCAGCAACACATCCACTTTTTTCATGCCTAACTCTCCGTCTTTCAATATCCCAAGGCGCGTGCGCCTTGATAAAACACAAAACTGACCCCCCAAGCCAGTACCAATGACCAAGCCAAACTAAAAACGGTAAAACCACGGCTATGCGACTCGCTGCGCAAGGTCGCAATTGCCGACAAACACGGCGTGTAAATCAGGGTGAACAGCATGAAGCTGTAAGCCCGCACCGGATCCAACTGCTGCGCCAGCAGCCCCCCCAATTCGTTACCACTCAGCCCATAAATCACCGCCAGCGAGCCAATCACGATTTCCTTGGCCACAAAACCGAAAATCAGCGCGATGGTCAGCGCGGGCGTAATGCCTATCGGCTCAAACAGCGGATGCAGCGCGTTGCCGATCATCCCGGCCAGGGTGTCGGCGCTGGCGGGTTGCGCCGAAAATGGCACATGCGTCAGCAGCCACACCAACACCACCCCGGCCACGATGAACTGCGTGGCACGCTGCAAAAAATGCCGCACCTCCAGCCAACCGCGCATCACCAGTTGCCGCAGGGTGGGGAAGCGATACGGCGGCAACTCCAGCACAAACGGCTCGTGGCTGTCGAAGCGCTTGCGGAATAAGACCGCCGTCAAAATCGCCGCCGCAAAGCTGAACACATACAGACTGAACAACACCAGCGGCGCAGTTTCCGGCCGGAACAGCGCCGCAGTCATAAACACAAACACCTGCAAGCGCGCCGAACAGAGCGAGAACGGAATCACCAGCATGGTCAACAAGCGCATAGCGCGCGAGCGCATCACCCGTGTCCCCATCAGCGCCGGGACATTGCAGCCGAAACCCATCAGCAACATGACAAACCCGCGTCCGTCCAAGCCCAGCCGCGCCATCAGCGCATCCATCAAAAACGCCGCCCGCGACAGATAGCCGCTGTCTTCCACCGAGGCCATGAACAGGAAAAACAGCACGATAATCGGCACAAAGGCCATCACCGTCGCCAGCCCGTTATACACGCCGTCCAGCAACAAACCTTGCCAAGCCGGGTGCCAACCCGCCAGCGCTGGCTCCAACCAAGTTTCGCGCAACCAGCTAAACGCCGTGGCAATCCCGCCTTGCAACGGCTGCCCCAGCAAAAAAATCCCCTGAAACAGCACGTACATCACCAGAAAGAAAATCGGCAGCCCCCACACGGGATGCAGCAACACCCGATCCAGTTTGTCGCTCAGATGCTCCGGCAAACGCGCCGGCACCTGCACCGTTTGCTTCAGCACCCGCGCCATCTCGGCTTCCAGATGCTCGTCCTGTTCCAACTGATGGCGCAACTCCTCGGCCATGCCCGGCGTCGGGTAACGCAACGCATTACTCACCGCCTGCATGGCTTCGGGATACCCCGTGCCATACTTGCCGCTCAGCAAAAACACCGGCATTTCCAGCAGCGCCGACATTTTGCGCGTATCAATGGTAATGCCGAATTGCTTGGCCTCATCCGCCATGTTCAGCAGCACCACCACGTTTAAATTCAAGGCTTTGAGTTGCAGCAACAAGCTCATTTGCCGCTCGATTTGCGTGGCGTTCAACACCACCAGCGCCAAATCGGGCACATTGTCGCGCAGAAAGTGGCGAACAATCTGCTCGTCCTCTGAAAATCCATGCAAATCATAAAATCCTGGCAGGTCGATGACTTCGACCATTTTGTCGCCCAAGAGGATTTTGCCGGTGAGTAATTCCACGGTGATGCCGGGCCAATTGCCGACCCGCGCCGTGCCGCCGGTGATGCGATTGAATAAGGTGGATTTGCCGGTATTGGGCATGCCCAGCAAGGCGATGCGCTTCATGCGCGACACACCCGGATGTTGGCGGCTTCACGTAAACGCAACACAATATCGGTGGTGCCTAGACGCACCTGAATCGGCCCGGCGAAAGGGGCTTTGCGGATGACTTCCAACATCTGTCCAGTGCGAAAACCCAAGGCCTGCAAACGCTGATGCAAGCTCTCCTCGGCGTGGATAGCAACGATGGTGGCGCGTTGACCACAGGGCAAGTCATTCAGGTTCATGGCGGGCAAGCGATTCAAATAGGCAAAACGGGCGTCATTATTTCACACGCCCGGCGTTTTTGTCGCGCAGGGTATGCGCGCGGCTGATTTCGGTTAGAATGCGTCCCTTTGGATTTTGAGGCGAGTCAAGCATGATTAAGGGCAGTATTGTGGCCATCGTCACCCCCATGCAGGCGGATGGCAGTTTGGATCTGGCGGGTTTCCGCTCCCTGATTGATTTTCACATTGCGCAAGGCACCGACGCTATCGTGGTGGTCGGCACCACCGGCGAATCGCCCACCGTCAGCGTGGAAGAACACCAAACCCTGATTACTGTCTGCGTGGAACACGTCGCCAAACGTGTACCTGTCATCGCCGGTACCGGTGCCAATTCCACCCGCGAAGCCATTTCCCTGACCGCCTTCGCCAAGCAAGCCGGTGCGGATGCTGCACTGAGCGTCGTGCCCTATTACAACAAGCCCACCCAAGAAGGGCTGTACCAGCACTTCAAGGCGATTGCCGAAGCAGTGGACCTGCCAGTGATTCTGTACAACGTCCCCGGTCGCACCGGCGTGGATATGTCGAATGACACCGTGTTGCGTCTGGCCGCGCTGCCCAACATCATCGGCATCAAGGATGCTACCGGCGACATCGCCCGTGGTAGCGACTTGCTGCAACGCGCACCCAAGGACTTCGCCATCTACAGCGGTGATGACGCCACGACAGCGGCGCTGCTGCTGCTGGGTGGTCACGGCAGTATTTCCGTCACCGCCAACGTCGCACCGAAAAAAATGCACGACATGTGTGCCGCCGCCATGGCCGGTGATGCCGCCACAGCAGGCGCTCTCAACTTCGAGTTGTTGGGCTTGCACCGCAATCTGTTTGTCGAGGCCAACCCGATTCCAGTCAAGTGGGCCGTCGCCCGTCTGGGCCTGATGCAAAATCACCTGCGCCTGCCGCTATTGCCGCTGACCTCCGGCAATCAAACGGTGGTGGAGCAGGCCATGCGTCAGGCTGGCGTCCTTGAATAAGCAATCCCCGCAGGAGAATCGAATGAAAAAGTGGCAATTGAGCGTCCTCAGTATCACCCTGGCATCCATCGCCGGGTGTAGCAGCGTCGGCATGGGCAGCAAACAGGTAGATTACCGGGGGGGTGCTAGCGTCGCGCCCAGTCTGGAAGTGCCCCCTGAAATGAGCACCCCAGCGACCGATGATCGCTTCAAAGTACCGCAAGCCGATAGCAGCGGCATCGCCACTTACTCCAGCTACAACCAGAAACAACCCGCCAGTGCCGTCGCCGCCAGCAACCCCGCCGTGTTACCCACCGTCAAGGGTGTACATCTGGAACGCAACGGCACGCAACGCTGGCTGGTGGTCGAGGACAAAGCCGAAAACGTCTGGCCCACCGTCAAAACCTTCTTGCAGGAAACCGGCCTGACCCTCAAGACCGAAGATCCCGCCACCGGGGTACTGGAAACCAACTGGGCAGAAAACCGGGCCAAGATTCCACAAGAAGGGCTGCGCAGCTTGGTGGGCAAAGTGTTTGACAACCTGTATAGCTCCGGCCAGCGCGACCAGTTCCTGGTACGTCTGGAACGCAGCAAGGATGGCAACCGCACCGAAATCTACCTGACCCATCACGGCATGGAAGAAGTGCTGGCAGAGGACCGCAACACCTCCAAATGGCAAGCGCGCCCCGCCGATCCCGAACTGGAAGCCATCATGCTGCAACGCCTGATGGTGCGTCTGGGCGGCAGCCCCGCCCAAGCACAAGCCATCGTCGCCGACGAAGTGGCCAAAACCCCAGTGGGCAGCGGTGAAGCCAAGTTACAGGAAATCTACGACGGCAGCCAAATCATCCTGATCCGCGACAACTTTGAACATAGCTGGCGACGTGTTGGCCTGGCGATTGAAAAGAGTGGCTTTATCATTGAGGACAAGGATCGCGCCAGCGGCGTGTATCTGCTGCGCCGCGCCAAGGTTGAAGAAAGCTGGGCGGACAAGCTGAAATTCTGGCAAGACAAACCGGACATGAAGGCGCGCTACCGCGTGACGGTCAAGGAAAACAACGGCGTGAGCGAAGTGTCTGCGGGCGATCAGGATGGCACCAGCACCGAGGATAGCCGGGCATTGGTGGAAAGCCTGTACAAGAACCTCGCCCCTTGACGAGCTGTCGAAATGACTGTGAGGCCATGATGCGGCATTGGAAATGCGGCTCAAAATGCGCATTTACACCCCGTAAACTGCGCTTTTTCGCCACTTTCCGCCTTGCCTGATGGCCTCTCGCTACGTTTTCCCCGGTTTATCTGATGATGCGCTTTGCCTCTTTGGGCAGCGGCAGTGAAGGCAACGGCCTGCTGGTCTCAGCAGGCCGTACTCATTTGCTGCTGGACTGCGGCTTTGGCCTGAAAGAATCCGTCACGCGCTTGGCGCGCTTGGGCATCGAACCGGCGCAACTCAGCGGCATCCTCGTCACCCACGAGCACGGCGACCACAGCCACGGCGTGGCGCTATTGGCGCGCAAATACCAACTGCCCGTCTGGCTGACCCACGGCACCTGGCGCAGCGCCCAGCGCGCCCTGGGCAATCTGCCCGCGCCCAACTTCATCGACCCGCACCAGCCTTTCGCCATTGGCGATCTGGAACTCCTGCCCTACCCGGTACCACACGATGCCGCCGAGCCGGTGCAATTCGTCTTTGCCGACGGCCAGCACCGTCTGGGCGTGCTGACCGATGTCGGATGCAGCACGCCACACATCATCGCCATGCTCAGCGGCTGCGACGCGCTGGTGCTGGAATGCAACCACGACAGCCAAATGCTGGCCGACGGCCCCTATCCCCCCAGCCTGCAACAGCGCGTCGGCGGACGCCTAGGCCACCTCGGCAACCACCAAGCCGCCGAACTGCTGGCCCAACTCGACCGCAGCAAACTACAACACCTCCTCGCCGCCCACCTCAGCCAACAAAACAACACCCCACAACTGGCCTTAGCCGCCCTGTGCGAGGTATTGAATTGCACCCCGGATTGGCTGGGCATCGCCGACCAGCACAGCGGCTTTGATTGGCGGGAATTGCGCTAGGCGCACGGGAAACGGGAAACGAGACTCGCCGCGTGGCGGCTCAGGGGAAATGCCAAGCGGCGCTATGGAAATACTGAATCAACCCGTTCGCCCTGAGCTTGTCGAAGGGCATGCTGCGTAACACTTTGATCGTTTTATGCCTCCATTCATGGTTCGACAAGCTCACCACGAACGGAGACATAAATCAGCGGCTGACTCAAGCAAGGTTAATCAGCACATTGCAACATGCTCCTGCCAAAAAA
>DHYQ01000085.1:0-260 GCA_002414205.1 Gallionellaceae bacterium UBA5126
TGGGCTTCGCCGCCCAACTCCAGACCGAATTCCTTGAGGAACTCGCGCAAGGCTTCCAGTTTTTCCGGGGTCGGGCCTTCGTGCACGCGGTACAGCACCGGGTGCTTATTCTTCGCCAGGAAACCGGCGGCACAGACGTTGGCGGCCAGCATGCACTCTTCAATCAAACGGTGGGCGTCGTTGCGGTGCACCGGCTCGATGCGGTCGATTTTGCCGTCCGCGTTGAAAATCATCTGTGTTTCCACGGTTTCAAAGTCAAT
>DHYQ01000085.1:484-6055 GCA_002414205.1 Gallionellaceae bacterium UBA5126
CCGGTGCTGCTGATCTGCATGTCACACACCATGCACAGCCGATCCACTTGCGGATTGAGCGAGCACAGGCCGTTGGACAATTCTTCCGGCAACATCGGAATCACCCGGCGCGGGAAATACACCGAGTTGCCGCGCAGCAGCGCTTCCCGATCCAGCGCATCGTTGCCGTGTACGTAGTGGCTCACGTCGGCAATCGCCACCACCAAGCGGAAGCCCGTTCCGACCGGTTCGCAATACACCGCGTCGTCAAAGTCGCGCGCGGTTTCGCCGTCAATTGTCACCAGCGGCAAATGGCGGATGTCCTCGCGCCCGGCCCAATCGGATTCGGCCACGGTGGGGGAATAGGCTTGCGCCTGCTTTTCCGCCGCGTGCGGAAATTCATGCGGCAAATCGTGCTTGCGCAGGGCAATTTCGATTTCCATGCCGGGGTCGGCGTAGTTGCCCAGCACCTGCACGATGTGACCAATCGGCTGGGAATGCTTGTTGGGCTGTTGCAGGATTTCCAGAATCACCACCTGCCCGGCCTCGGCCCCGCCGGAGTGACCGGGGGCGACCAGAATGTCCTGGCTGATGCGGCGATTTTCTGCCACCACAAACAAAATGCCATGCTCGGCAAACAATCGCCCGACCACGCGCTTGTTGGCGCGCTCCAGCACTTCCACGATTTTGCCTTCCGGGCGACCACGTCGATCGACGCCGCTTTGCCGCACCAGCGCCACGTCGCCGTTCAGCACCTGGTGCATTTCTTTTTCGCTCAGGAAAATATCGGCACTGCCATCGTCCGGCAGCAAAAAGCCGAACCCATCGGGATGGCCCTGCACCTTGCCCTTAATCAAATCCAGCTTTTCCATGACGCAAATGGCGCGCTTGCGGTTGCGCATGATCTGCCCGTCGCGCTCCATGGCTCGCAAGCGGCGGCTGAACAGGTCTTCCTCATCCGTCTGGATGTCGAACAACTCCAGCAATTCATCTTCATACATGGGCGCGCCGCGCTCGGCCAGCACCTCCAGCAAGAACTCGCGGCTGGGCAGGGGATGTTGGTACTTATCACGTTCGCGGGCCAGGTACGGGTCCTGCGAGCGTAAATTTTTTTTCTTTTTCATTGACAAACTATCCTTAGATGATTAAAGTGCGCGCCGTTGGTTAAGCAAGCCCAGATGGCGGAATTGGTAGACGCGCACGGTTCAGGTCCGTGTGCCGCAAGGTGTGGAGGTTCGAGTCCTCTTCTGGGCACCAACAAGTTTCAAGACTCTCTCCAGTAGTATTCTCCCAGCCGCTCTGGCTACGAAATTCCAAAGCAATCAGTTCTCTCAGCAAATCGTTTTGCTGGGCTTTGTCGTTTCTGGAAAAAATTTGGGAGGTATTCAAGAAAATATCGTTTGGAATGTGAACTGTGCGCACCCGAACGGGCGCGGCGCGGATTGTAGCAGGAATGCGCAGCACACCAAACACAATCGCACGCCGTCCGCTGTGCGGATAGATTGCCGGGTCATGTTACAATCGCCGCCCTTCAATTTTTCCGAGCGACCGACCATGAGCAACCTGCCTTTTTCCCGCCCCTATATTGACGAAGCCACCATTGCCGACGTGGGTGAGGTGTTGCGCTCCGGCTGGATTACCAGCGGGCCGAAAGTGGCAGAATTTGAAGCGCGCCTGTCGGCACTGTTTGGTGGTCGCCCGGTGCGTACCTTTAACTCTGGCACTTGCACCATGGAAATCGCCCTGCGCATCGCGGGCATCGGCCCCGGCGACGAAGTGATTACCACGCCGATTTCCTGGGTGGCGACTGCCAACGTGATTCTGGAAGTCGGCGCGACGCCGGTGTTTGTCGATATTGATCCCGCCACACGCAATCTGGATTTGGACAAACTGGCCGCCGCGATTACCCCGCGCACCCGCGCCATCATTCCCGTCTATCTGGCCGGCAAGCCGGTGGATATGGACAAGTTGTACACCATCGCCCGCCAGCATAATCTGCGCGTGGTGGAAGACGCCGCGCAGGCCATCGGCTCCACCTGGAAAGGTCAGCCCATCGGCTCCTTCGGCGATTTCGTGTCCTTCAGCTTTCAGGCCAACAAAAACATCACCACCTCCGAAGGCGGCTGTCTGGTGCTGAATAACGCCGAAGAAGCCGCGCTGGCGGAAAAATACCGCTTGCAAGGCGTAACGCGCGGCGGCTGGGACGGCATCGAGGTGGATGTATTGGGCGGCAAGTTCAACATGACCGACATCGCGGCGGTGATTGGCCTGCACCAACTGGCCGAACTGGACGCGATTACCGCCCATCGCCGTGAATTGGCGCAACATTATTTCGCCACGCTGGGCGCAGAGTTTGAAGCCAAAACCGGCGCGCAACTGCCGCCCGCCGACTTCACCGATACCAATTGGCATCTGTTCCAACTGGTGCTGCCAGAGCGCATGACTCGCCCGGAATTCATGGCGCGCATGAAAGAACACGGCATCATCGCCGGCTTCCACTACGCCCCGATTCACCTGTTCAAACTGTACCGCGAGCGCGGCTTCCACGAAGGCATGTTCCCCATCGCCGAACGCGTCGGACGACAAATCGTCAGCCTGCCGATGTTCTACCAACTCACCAAAGCCGATGTGGAACGGGTGTGCAAGGCGTTGTGGGACGTGTTGGGGTAGGGCGTCGCGTTATATCCATCCGCCGTGGTGGTGGACGCAGATCGGTAGGGTGCAATCAGCGCAACGCATTGCACCAATCCACCAAGCGCAAGGAAGTCGCTGATTTACGCCTCCGTTCGTGGTGAGCTTGTCGAACCATGAATGGCGGCGTAAAGCTATCAAAGCATTACGCAGAAAGTCCTTCGACAAGCTCAGGGCGAACGGATTGGTAAGGGGCGGTTAGCGTCGCGTAACCGCCCGAATGAAAATGCCCGATTACGCTGCGCTAATCGGGCCTACGACCCTGATCGGAGACCGCACACAAACTCGCTGAAAGAGTTCGCCAGAAGTTGCAGGTTTCCGGCACCTTCAATGGTTAGCCCCCCATTTTTGGGCGCTTCATGCTCGTGATCCCAGAAGAACACTCGCCCTCTGTGTGGGCCACGGAAGGCAAGGCAGATGGCGTTGCCGAACGGGTCGTCCATGATCCAAATCAAATCTTGCGGAATACGGTTTGCATAGCAGTCGAAGGCAGCGCGCAACGACAAGTGCCGCTCTGCGCGGACTCCGCCAATGTGATGTACCCCTGCATCGGCAATTTTGCCGGTCGGCGTTGGCTCCATGAACCACAAGCGTCCACCCACGTACCCGCCATTACATGCCAGCAAAAAATCTCGGTAGTCCGCTGGCAGCTTGCCGTTAATCATGCGTTCAAACGCCACAACCTCCGATTCCGTTGCGGGCGGCGACTTCTTTTTGATGAATTTAATAAAAGAAGCGGGCGTCATGGCATCTCACCGGAAAGAGATAGACCCCATCAATTCGGCATCTGCCGACTGCGCAGCGCGGTTTGCGGGGTTTCTTCCGCTTGCTGGGCGGCGGGGAGGGTGGCGGGATCGACCAGTTGCACCGGGACTTCACCGGCTTCCAGCCGTCGCGTGACTTCCAGTTTCAGCCCGCGCGCCGCCAGGGTTTGCATGAGTTTCGGCACTTTGCTGCACCAGCGGTCTTCGGCCAGGTAATCCTGGCGGGCATCGCGCTCGGCGGAGGTGTTGGCGCGCACCATGTTGAAATTGACGCTGCGGGTGGCGGGGTTGACGCGCAGCCGCACGAAGTAGTCGCCCCAGTCAGCCTGCTGGAAATGCACCAAGCCGCCCTGCATGAACAGGGTTTCGGCGATGTCCTCCACTTCGTAGCCCAAATCGCGCAGCGACTGCTGCAACACCACGCCCATGGCGGCTTGTTCTTCGCGTTGGCGTTCGGCTTGCACCTGTTGCAACAGCGCTGCCACTTGCTGGCGGGTGGCGTCGTCCAGCAGGCAGGTGCCCGCTGCCACCGCTTGCAACAAGTGCCCCAGCTCGGCGGGCAAGGCCTCGCCCAAGTCCGCCAGCCAAGCCTCGGCTTGGGCGCGGTCGGCTTGCTGCTGCTGCCATTGCTGGTTGGCGTACTGCACTTCCCGGCGCAAATCGGCGGCCAGCGCCTCGGCATGCGCTACGTCCTGTGCCTGCACCAAGGCCCGCGCCAGCCCATCCAGCCGGGTCGGCAAAGGCGCACCGGCGGGCAATTCCAGCCGGGCCAGCACATGCAGCGATAACGCACGGTAATGCGCCACCTGTTCACCGGTAAGCTGGCTGTCACGGGCGCGCTGCTGGGCGTAGGCGGTCAGCAGTTGCGCCGTGTCGGGCGCATCTTCCAGCAACACCTCGGCCACCTTGACCTGTGCCAAGTGTTGCTCCAGTTGTTGCACCGCCTGTTGCAAGCGGGTGATAAAGTCAGACCAGATTTCCGCGCTGGCCCCGGCGGGCGGCAGGGCGGGCGTGGCTTGTGGCTTCGCCAGCACCGACTGCATGCGCTGCCACTTGCCCAACAAACGCTCGGCCTCGGCATGTTGCCGCTGCACCCGCTGCTGCCCGGCCTGGCGCAACGCCACCCGCTGCGCATGTTGCGCCCGCAAGTCATTCAGCATCTCGGCCTGAATGTCCTGATATTCGCGGTGCATTTGTTGCGCCTCGTGAATGACTCGCGCCGCCAGCACCACCGCCGACAACCCGGCCAAGTTCGCCAGTGCCGCATCGCTCAAAACCGGTGTGGATTCATAAATAGCAGTGGTCGGCCCGCTCATGGCAATGCTCCTGAAAGAAAGTGGGGCGCATCATCGCCAGTACAGTTGGAGGCGTCAATAGCGACCGCGCGGTTTGGAGTGAAATTTTGTGCCGCGACGCGGCAAGCCGTTTTGCCCTTTGTGCTAGAATGCGCCCCCTTTTGATTCTGTAAGGCCGCACCCATGTCTCGCTCTCTTCGTAATATCGCCATTATCGCCCACGTTGACCACGGTAAAACCACGCTGGTGGATAAGCTGCTGGCTCAAGCCGGTACCTTTGCCGCGCACCAACAGGTGTCCGAGCGGGTCATGGATAACAATGATCTGGAAAAGGAGCGCGGCATTACCATTCTGGCCAAGAACTGCGCGGTGTATTACAAGGATACGCACATCAATATCGTCGATACCCCCGGCCATGCGGACTTTGGCGGTGAGGTGGAGCGCGTGCTGGGTATGGTGGACGGCGTGTTGCTGTTGGTGGATGCCGTGGAAGGCCCGATGCCGCAAACCCGTTTTGTGACGAAAAAGGCGCTGGGCATGGGCTTGCGCCCCATCGTGGTGATTAACAAGATCGACCGCCCCGGTGCGCGTCCTGATTGGGTGATTGACCAGACGTTCGACTTGTTCGACAAGCTGGGCGCGACCGAAGAGCAACTGGATTTTCCTGTGGTGTATGCCTCGGCGCTGAATGGCTACGCCATGGTGGATGTGGAAAAGCCCGGCCAAAACATGTTGCCGCTGCTGGATGCCGTGCTGGAACACGTGCCCGCGCCAGAAATGGATTTGGACGCCTCGCTGCAACTGCAAATTTCCGCGCTGGATTATTCCAGCTTCGTCGGTCG
>DHYQ01000085.1:6145-9468 GCA_002414205.1 Gallionellaceae bacterium UBA5126
GAAGGCTCCGCGCCCAAGCGCGCCCGCGTTAATCAAGTGTTGGGTTTCCAAGGCATTGAGCGCGTGCTGATGGACGAAGCCGGTGCCGGTGACATCGTGCTGATTAACGGCATTGAAGAAATCGGCATTGGCGTGACCATCGCAGATGTGAACCAGCCCGAGGCGCTGCCAATGTTGAAGGTGGACGAGCCAACTCTGACCATGAATCTGATGGTGAACACCTCGCCGCTGTGCGGTCAGGAAGGCAAGTTCGTCACCAGCCGCCAAATCCGCGACCGCCTGAACAAGGAATTGCTGACCAATGTGGCGCTGCGCGTGGACGATACCGACAACACCGACGTGTTCCTGTTGTCCGGGCGCGGTGAGTTGCACCTGACCATTTTGCTGGAAACCATGCGCCGTGAAGGTTACGAAATGGCCGTGGGCAAGCCACGGGTGGTGTTCCGCGACATCGACGGCCAAAAATGCGAGCCGTTTGAAATGCTGACCGTAGACGTGGAAGAAAACCACCAAGGCGCGGTGATGGAAGAACTGGGTCGCCGTCGTGGCGACTTGCAAGACATGCAGCCGGATGGTCATGGTCGTGTGCGGATTGAATACCACATTCCTGCGCGTGGCCTGATTGGCTTTCAGTCCGAATTCATGACCCTGACCCGTGGTACCGGCCTGATGGCGCACGTGTTTGACGAATACGCGCCCGTCAAGGCCGATATGCCCGGTCGCCGCAATGGCGTGCTGATTTCCGCCGAGCAGGGCGACGCCGTGGCGTATGCGCTGTGGAAGCTGGAAGACCGTGGTCGCATGTTTGTTTCCCCCGGCGACAAGCTGTACGAAGGCATGCTGATTGGCATCCACAGCCGCGACAACGATTTGGTGGTGAACCCCATCAAGGGCAAGCAGCTGACCAACGTGCGCGCCTCCGGTACTGATGAAGCCGTGCGCCTGACCCCGCCGGTGCGCCTGACGCTGGAATCCGCCGTGGAATTTATCGACGACGACGAACTGGTGGAAATCACCCCGCAATCGGTGCGTCTGCGCAAGCGCTACCTGACCGAAAACGAACGCAAGCGCATGGCACGCGGGTTGTAATTCGGCACCGGCTGGCGGATCGTTTGGGGAGTGCTTGGTTTTTCAGGTTGAAAATGAGTAGAATGCCTAGCCTTTTTGAAAAGGCTAGGTGCGTGCCAACCTTGACGTAAAAGGTTAGCAACGTGACAAAAAGTGTTCAGTACTGGTACACAATTGCGGCGTGGAAGGGTATCATCCGCCGCTCTTTGTAATTGGTTCAGATTTGGAAGTTATTGGGAAAATTTTATGTCTCAGCATAAACCAGCACATGCGAAGTACTACGACCTGGAAAAAAACGGGGAGTTGGCGCTGAAGGTGTTCAATTGTTACTACCGCGATCATAATCATTCCGGGCGGTTGTACACGGACTTTCCAGACTTTTTTATGGTTAAACCTGAAGTGTTGGATGGCAAGGAAATTGCCACACGCGCTTCTGAACGTATTCTCCTCAACGATGCCATTCAACGTGCCAAAGCCCGTAACGGCTATATTGGCGTTTCCAAGCATCGCAATCCCAAACTCGGTTACTACTGGCTGGAACTGTCGGTGTTGCCCTTCATGTTGGGCGATCCCGTCACCAAGGACAATAAGGGCGAGTTTTTTTACCTGTTGACCAAGTTCATCGAATACACCAAGTTGCATCCCAAGGTCTATGGCGATTTGACTGCCGAAATTGATTCTGACAAGGATCTGGCCTTGATGTTTGATGGCATCCACAAGATGGGTGAGCGCTTGTCGGAGAGCACCCATTTTTATCCCCGCAGCATGATGGTGTCCTACAACCCCAACTGGCCACCCGGCGAGGTGAAAAACTTGTTGGCATCGTTGAAAGATAACGATCAGGATTGGTGTCAGGTATTCTTCGAGTACATGATGTACGTCATGAGCAATAAATCCAAGACGTCAGCCTGACGTCAAGCATACACAGACACGGTTTTCCGTGTCTTGATTTTTGTGCGTCCGCACACGTGAGGTACGAGAGGGAAATATGCACGCAAATCAACTCATTACCGTATTGTTGCTGGGTGGCCTGCTGGGGATGTGTGGGCAGGGGATTCGGGTGATTGCCGGGCTGAAAAAACGCTACGATAAGGCGGCTGAAGCCGGAGAAAATTTCAAGGATCATTTTGACGTTGGTACGCTGGGATTAAGCCTGTTTATTGGCTTTACCGCAGGTATTCTGGCTGTGCTGGCCTTGTACAGCAAAATCAACCCCGACAATTTGCAGTCGGAAACCGTCATGGCGCTGCTGGGTGCCGGTTATGGCGGCGCAGATTTTATCGAAGCCTTTATGAGCCGTGCCCAAACCAAGGCGCTACCGGATGCCGCGCCGACGGTTACCCCGTCGGCTTCTGCCGGTGATGCGGCCATTTCCGCCACCACCGTGGTGACCACCACGGCAATGGTTGGCATGCCTGAGCCGAGTGCTCCCATTCAACCCACCGATCCCGCAGTAGGTTAATCATGAGCTTCTTGATGAAATATCCCATCACGGCGCGCTATTTGCCCAAGCCGTCCAAACGTCGTTCCGGTTTGGCCATGTCGCCCGGCGTGCGTTTTGTGGTGGTGCATGACACCGGCAATCCCAATTCCAGCGCCGCCGCCAACGTCAAGTATTACGAGAACAGTGCCAACGCACAGAGCGCCTCCGCGCATTTGTTCGTCGATGATCACGAGATTCTGGAGTGCATCCCGGCTGTGCTGGGCGCGCCAGAAAAAGCTTGGCATGTGCTGTACAGCACACCGACCGACAACCAGTTGTTCGGCTTCAATGCCAACGATGCGGCGATTGGTGTGGAGTATTGCTATGGCGACAGCATCAATGCCGACGAGGCTTATCGGCGCTATGTCTGGCTGATTGCCTACATTTGCTACACCTACAAACTCAATCCGGCCAAATCTGTGGTGGGGCATTTCTTCCTTGATCCACAACGCAAGACTGACCCGGTGACCGGCTTGGCGCACAGCCGTCGCTCCTATGAGCAACTGCTGCGTGATGTGGTGACGGAATACAACCTGTGTACCGGCAAGGATGCACCCGCACCCATGGCCGTGGAAGAAAAATCCGGCAAGGTGGTCGCCACCGCACGCATCAATTTGCGCAAGGGCCAGCCTTCCACCAGTGCGCCAATTTCGCAAACCGTGGCAGTGGGGACTGAACTTGCCTACACCGGCCTCACCCATAACGGCCAAGCCATCAACGGCAATACCACCTGGTACCGCACCGCCAGCAACGAATGGTTCTGGAGCGGCGG
>DHYQ01000085.1:9643-10360 GCA_002414205.1 Gallionellaceae bacterium UBA5126
ATGCCGGGCAGCCAGCCAGACAGCGCCACTGCCTGCATGCAATGTGCTTTCTGCCAAATTGCCTGTGCGGCCTGTTTGCCCACCCCGGTGTTGCGCTTGCCTGCCGTGTCCCCATTGAGCCAGCCATTCCCACCAGTGCTGACTAGCCACGTCAGCCCCTCCTTCCCGCCACTCAATCCCCCGCCGATTTCGGCGTGATTTTTCCCGTATTATCTGACCTTCACCGTAGGTGAAGTGCGTTCTTTTACGTGCCACGTGCACTAAAACTGTTAGGAGAAAAATCATGCGTAATCGCGTATCCCTGTGGCTGGGCGCTGCCCTGCTGTCCGTTGCTTCCTTTGCTATTGCCGCCGATCTGCCTTTGGTAGACGGTGTCGTGAAAAAAATCGACCTCGCCGCCAAAAAAATCACCATTGCCCACGGCGATATCCCCAATCTCAACATGAAGCCCATGACCATGCCGTATGCGGTCAAGAACCCCGACGAGCTGAAAAAGCTGCACGAAGGGGATAAGGTGAAATTTACCGCCGACAAGGTGGACAAGATTTACACCGTGATTCATATCGAACCCGCCAAATAATCTGAACCGGCGCGGCACGGCGGGTGTGTCGCGCCATCACACTAGGAGAGCATCATGAAAAACGTTTATCTGTTGGGTACCCTGTTGGTATTGCTGTTGAGTGGTTGCATGATTCATGACGGCTATGGCCGTCACGG
>DHYQ01000104.1:0-5000 GCA_002414205.1 Gallionellaceae bacterium UBA5126
CTCGCGCTGGGTTCATCTGTTTATGTCCGATCGCACTTGGGTGGTCGCAATGAGGTATTTGCTGTAACAGATGCAAGAGGTTTTTTGGCTGAAACATTTGTCTTTAAGCGCATGAACGAAGACAAAGCTAAGTATGAGCAAGCAATGTTGGAAAGGCTTCGAGCCGAGATTGTTCGGCTTGGTGATGAAAATAGATTCGACGTGCCTCGTTCACTTGCAATCGTCGAACTTTCCTCTAATGATGAGCGGCGCTGGGTACACGTTTCTCAGCGGGCGGTTGGGCGTTTGGTAAGTGAACTACATCGTGATGAGGTTTCTGAAGTCCTCCTTGAGTCTATCGTTGATTTTCTTGCGGTATTCCATTGTGTTGCCGGGAGGCCACCAGATAAAGAGTCATCCGCATGGCGATTGTTGAAAGATCGTTCTCTCAAACCGTGGTCGAGAACCCTTTTTGAACGAAATGAGGCCGACCGTTTTGTTAGCGATTTGAAAACCATTTTCCCTCAAGAGCTTCGGCTAGTTAGAAAACGGGATGGTCATGCGTCCAATTGGTTGGTGGATGCAGTTGGGCGAATTGTCGCCATTGATCTTGAGTGCAGTGAGTTTGTTCCGATAGGGTATGACGTTACTCAACTGATTGAAGATCATGCTCTGATACCAGCAAACCCAGATGGTTGGAACAAGCGCCTTGAGATTATGAAGCGCTATTTAGAGCACATGGAGTATCCCCTCAGTGATGCTGATATGGTGAAAGCATATGGATGGTTTGCTCTGGCTCGTGCGTTGCGGTTAGGCACTGACAAAGATGCAGGTAAGCAATTGCGGCGTCATGCACGAGAGTTGTGCGTGTTGTTGACGGAGTACGATGATGGCATCAAACCGCTCGCGCAAAAGCTACATCAGGCTCTCGCACGCATTGAGCAAACAGAAACTAATGAGTCTGTGTTGAGTCATGATCACCGTCGGCTAAGTAAAAGAATGGCTGCTCTCCTTCGTCATGGGCTGGCGGCTAACAATGTCCAGATTGATTCGAGTGGATTTTCCTCAATGGATGATGTTGCCGCCTCTCTAAATGTAGAGGCAAGCCAGTTGCTGGCTGTTGCGGAGCACCCGAGTGAGCCAAGATTTGAAGTTCGAAATGGGCAGCTCAGAGCTCTTTATGGTCATTCCCTAAAAGTTACCGTTGATGTCGGCATGAAAGTCGGAGTACCTACGTCGTTGTTTCATGGTTCTAGCTGGGCGGCGCTGAATACGATTGTTAGCCAAGGTTTGCTTCCGATGGCACGGTGCGAGGTTCATTTAACAAACAGCGCTGAAGAGGCTATGGCGGTGGGGGAACGCAAGGGTGCTCCTCTCGTTCTTGCGGTTGCCCAGAAATACGATGAAAAGTCTGTAGTAGAGGGGATTTGGACTACGAGGTGTGTTGAGCCGAACCGGCTGTCTATCGTTAACCCATTTATTGAAGGCGGATATTAACCAGCGACGTTATGATGATGGAAGGTACTCACGAGCGTTTTTTCGCTCATTGGTGATAGTTGCTGGAAAAATGGTGAAAGGTTGGGGTCACTTTAGAATTTTTGAGAAAACTTGTTTTGATAAACAAAAAGCCCAATCTTGCGATTGGGCTTTAAATCTGTGGCTCCCCGAACTGGATTCGAACCAGTGACCTGCGGATTAACAGTCCGTCGCTCTACCGACTGAGCTATCAGGGAACGGAACGGCGCGCATTATAACAGTGCATTCGGCG
The DNA here is from genome assembly GCA_002414205.1 of Gallionellaceae bacterium UBA5126. Lineage (GTDB taxonomy): Bacteria > Pseudomonadota > Gammaproteobacteria > Burkholderiales > Gallionellaceae > Gallionella. The sequence continues at coordinate 1,748 of DHYQ01000104.1, forward strand.
CCGTCAAGCTATATTTTCAGTGCCGTGGCGTGTGATGAGCTAATTCAGGTAGCTTGGACACGTAGATGGCCAGTTTTTTGATTTCGTTGTTGTTCAGGCGATTGCCTTCGGCAAAGCTGGGCATGTTGGAAATACGATCGTTAGGGTCGCCGGAGTTAACGCCATAGTTGATGGTGCGGCGTATACCGTCCAGGGTGCCTTCAAAGCGCCAGATGCTGTCGGTCAGGTTGACGGCGCCCAAGGATTTGCTGCCGGTGGCGGTTTCGCCGTGGCAATCCGTGCAACCGGCACTCAGAAACACTTTGCGCCCAGCGGGTTCCTTGTCGCCTAAGCCTTCACTCATGGCCTTGACGAAACGCGCCACATTGTCGATGTCTTTTTCCGAGAGGGTTTTGCGGAATCCAGGCATCATGGCACGCGAGCCATAGACGATGGTGGTGTAGAGGTTGTCGATCTGATTGTCGAACAGCCAGTCGCTGTCGTTCAGGATGGGCGCAAACAGGCCGCGATCGGTTTGATTGCCTTCGCCATTGGCGCCGTGGCAATCCGCACAATGTGAAGCGAACAGCGGTGCTGCGGTGCGCAGTGTGTAGTCCAGCAATTTTTTGTCAGCCAGGATGTTTTCCAGACTGAGCTTGCTGATTTTTTCTTCGTACTCTTCGTTGTGCAGTTTGTGGTCACGGAAGTAGTCGTAGCCCAGCCAGACAGTGCCAGCGATCACTAGGGCGAAGAGCAAAGTGATTAAGAAGCGCAGGATGGGGTTGCTTTTGGACGTTGGCGCGAACAGATTAGGTTCCACGATGGCCTCCTGCATTTGGAAGAATTTCGAGGTGGGAGGTGGCAGGGGCTCAAAGGCAAGGAATAACGGCTTGGATTGCAACGGTGTTTCTTCGTCATCCTTGGTGCTGTTCCATGGCTCTTGTTCATCCATTTGAGCCCCTGCGGGGTGCATCAAATTAGTGGTATTTGCGGCTCAATTCATGAACCGCTTCCACCAGCGCCGCAGCATGTTCAGGATTCACGTGTTGCGAAATGCCATGCCCCAGATTGAACACGTGTCCGCTGCCAAAGCCGTAGCTGCTCAACACGCGGCCCACTTCGGTGCGAATGGCGTCTGGCGAAGCGAACAGCACGGCGGGGTCGATGTTGCCTTGCAAGGCCACGCGGTCGCCGACTTTTTGTCGGGCGATGCCGATGTCCATGGTCCAGTCCAGGCCCACGGCGTCGCAGCCGGTGTCGGCAATGCCTTCAATCCACAGGCCGCCGCCCTTGGTAAAGACGATGGAGGGGATGCGCACGCCGTCTTTTTCCTTAATCAGGCCGTCGATGATGCGGCGGGTGTAGGCCAGCGAGAATTCGTGGAATGCCGCATGCGACAGCACGCCGCCCCAGGAATCAAAAACCATCACCGCTTGTGCCCCGGCTTCGATTTGCGCATTCAGGTAGTTGATCACCGAGCGGGTGGTCACTTCCAGAATGTGGTGCATCAGCTTGGGGTCGTTGTACATCAAGGTTTTGACCTTGGCATAGTCGTCGCTGCCGCCGCCTTCCACCATGTAGCAGGACAGGGTGAAGGGGCTGCCGGAGAAGCCAATCAGCGGCACACGACCATCCAGTGCCTTGCGGATTTCGCTCACCGCATCCGTCACGTAGCGCAAATCCTTGTCCACGTCGGCTTCACGCAGCGCCAGAATGGCGGCTTCGTCACGCAGCGGGCGCTGGAATTTGGGGCCTTCGCCTTCGGCAAAGTACAGGCCCAAGCCCATGGCATCCGGTACGGTCAGAATGTCGGAGAACAGAATCGCCGCATCCAGCGGGAAACGATCCAGCGGTTGCAGTGTCACTTCCGTGGCGTAGCTTGGACTGGTGCACAGGCCCATGAAACTGCCCGCCTTGGCGCGGGTTGCGCGGTATTCCGGCAAATAGCGACCCGCCTGGCGCATCATCCACAGCGGGGTGTATTCGGTCGGCTGGCGCAACAGGGCGCGCAGGAAGGTATCGTTCTTGACGTTGAAGTTCATGTTTTCTTTTCTAATAAAACACTGCAAAACTGGGGAAGGGGGAAGAGAGAAGGGGGAAGGGGGGCGGCGCTGCCGCCTGAAGGAAGAAGCAAGGGTTTACTCTTCTCCCTTCCTCCTTGTCCCTTCTCCACCTACCGTGGCAACTCGCTGCTGCCCATCAGGTATTCGTCCACGGCGCGGGCGGCTTGGCGGCCTTCGCGGATGGCCCACACCACCAGCGATTGACCACGGCGCACGTCACCGGCGGCGAACACTTTGTCCACGCTGGTGCGGTAGTTGTCGGTGTTGGCGGCCACGTTGCCACGGGCGTCTTTTTCCACACCGAAAGCGGCCAGCATGTTGGGGCCGGGATGGACGAAGCCCATGGCCAGCAGCACCAGATCCGCCTTCAGCTCGAATTCGCTGCCGGGGATTTCCACCGGCTTGCCGCTGCTCCAGTCCAGACGCACGCAACGCAACGCCACCACGTCGCCATCGGCATTGCCGATGAATTCCTTGCTGCCAATCGACCAGTCGCGCACGCAACCTTCGTCGTGCGAGCTGGAGGTGCGCAGCTTCAGCGGCCAGTTTGGCCACACCAGCGACTTGTTTTCCTGTTCGGGCGGACGGGGCATCAGTTCGATTTGTGTGACGGACGCTGCGCCGTGGCGGTTGGAAGTACCCACGCAGTCGGAGCCGGTGTCGCCACCGCCAATCACCACTACGTGCTTTTTGTTGGCGCGAATCTGGCCGGGCAACTTGTCGCCCGCATTTTGGCGGTTTTGTTGCGGCAGGAACTGCATGGCGTTATACACGCCGCGCAATTGGCGACCGGGGATGGGCAAATCGCGTGGCACTTCCGCGCCACCGGACATGATGATGGCATCGAATTCGGCCTTCAGCGCGTCGGGGGAAATGGTTTCCTTGGCCAGGTTGTTCACGCCCAAGTCAGCCTCTACGCCGATAAACACGCCGGTGCGGAACGTCACCCCTTCGGCTTCCATCTGCGCCACGCGGCGGTCGATGTGCGATTTTTCAAACTTGAAGTCGGGGATGCCGTAGCGCAGCAAGCCGCCCACGCGGTCGTTCTTCTCAAACAGCGTCACAGCATGACCGGCGCGCGCCAGTTGTTGCGCGGCGGCCATCCCGGCAGGGCCAGCACCGATCACGGCGACTTTTTTGCCGGTTTTGTGTGCCGCAGGTTGTGGCACCACCCAACCATTTTCCCAAGCCTTGTCGATGATGGCGTGCTC
>DHYQ01000104.1:5013-8394 GCA_002414205.1 Gallionellaceae bacterium UBA5126
GACTTGATGCCCACGGCGTCGCCATTCAGGTTGACGGTACAGGCGGCTTCACAGGGCGCGGGACAAATGCGACCGGTGAATTCCGGGAAGTTGTTGGTGGAATGCAGGGTGTCGATGGCGCTTTTCCAGTCGCCGCGATACACCAAGTCATTCCAGTCCGGGATGAGGTTGTTGATGGGGCAGCCGTTGTTGCAGAACGGAATGCCGCAATCCATGCAGCGTGCCGCTTGTTGACCGGCTTGCGCGTCGGTCAGGTGCAGCACGAACTCCTTGTAGTTTTTCAGGCGATCGGCGACTGGCAGGTTTTCTTCGCTCAGGCGCTGAAATTCCATGAATCCGGTTGGCTTACCCATTATGCACCCTCCTTTTGTTGCGCCTGCATTTCTTGCAAGGCACGGCGATATTCCGTCGGCATCACTTTGATGAAGCGCGGCAGGCTGTCGGCCCAGTTGTCCAGAATGGCCTGGGCGCGCGGGCTGCCGGTCATGCGCAGATGCTGTTCAATCTGACCACGCAACAGGGTTTCGTCGGCCTGTTGTTGCGGGTTCAGATACGGCGCAGGGCTGTCGGCGGTCGGGACGGCTTCCAGCTTGACCATGGACAGGTTGCAGCGCGAGGCAAAGCCACCGTCTTCGTCATAGATGTAAGCCACGCCGCCGGACATGCCCGCCGCGAAGTTGCGCCCGGTTTGACCCAGCACAATCACCGTGCCGCCGGTCATGTATTCGCAACCGTGGTCGCCCACGCCTTCCACCACCGCCAGCGCGCCGGAATTGCGCACCGCGAAACGCTCACCGGCCACGCCGCTGAAGTAGCAGCTTCCGGAGGTTGCGCCGTACAGCACGGTGTTGCCGACGATGATGTTGTCGTGCGCCAGCAAATTGGCTTCGGCAGGCGGGGCGATGGCGATGCGACCACCGCACAGACCCTTGCCCACGTAGTCATTGCCTTCGCCGCGCAGGCTGAAGGTGATGCCCTGGGTCAGGAACGCGCCGAAACTTTGCCCAGCGGTGCCCTTCAGGTTGACGCGAATCGTATCGTCCGGCAAACCGGCGCTGCCATAACGCTTGGCCACTTCGTGCGACAACATGGTGCCGCAGGTGCGGTTGACGTTGGTAATGGCGGTGTCGATCACCACGGCTTGGCGCTTGTTCAAGGCCGGTTGCGCAGCGGCGACCAGCTTGTTGTCCAGCGCCTTGTCCAGTTCGTGATCCTGCGTGCTGTCATGGCGACGCGCCACGCTGGCGGCCACGGCAGGTTGGTGGAACACCTTGGAGAAATCCAGCCCTTGCGATTTCCAGTGCGCGATGCCGTGCTGCATGCCCAGCAAGTCGCTGCGGCCAATCAGCTCGTCGAACTTGCGCAGGCCCATTTCGGCCATCAAGGCGCGCACCTCTTCGGCCACGAAGAAGAAATAGTTCACCACGTGTTCTGGCTGGCCAGTGAATTTCTGGCGCAGGGTGGGGTCTTGGGTGGCGACGCCGACCGGGCAGGTGTTCAGGTGGCACTTGCGCATCATTACGCAGCCTTCCACCACCAACGGGGCGGTGGCGAAACCGAATTCGTCCGCGCCCAACAGCGCGCCGATCACCACGTCACGACCGGTCTTGAGTTGACCATCGACTTGCAACACGATGCGACCGCGCAACTGGTTCAGCACCAGGGTTTGCTGCGCTTCAGCCAGACCCAGTTCCCACGGGGTGCCAGCGTGCTTGATGGAGGACAACGGGCTTGCGCCGGTGCCGCCGTCAAAGCCGGAAATCACGATGTGATCGGCCTTGGCCTTGGACACACCAGCGGCCACGGTACCCACGCCGACTTCCGACACCAGCTTCACGGACACGGAAGCGGAGGGGTTGGCGTTCTTCAGGTCGTGAATCAACTGCGCCAAGTCTTCAATGGAGTAAATGTCGTGGTGCGGGGGTGGGGAAATCAGGCCCACGCCGGGCACGGAGTGACGCAGCTTGCCGATGTATTCGGACACCTTGCCGCCGGGCAACTGACCGCCTTCACCGGGCTTGGCACCTTGTGCCATCTTGATCTGGATTTGATCGGCGTTGGTCAGGTATTCCACCGTCACGCCAAAACGACCGGAAGCCACTTGCTTGATCGCCGAGCGCAGCGAGTCGCCTTCCGCCATCACGCGGTCGGCTTCGATGCGGTTCTTGCCGATGATGTCGGACAGCTTTTCACCGGCCTTCAAGGTGCGGAAGCGGTTGGCATCCTCGCCACCTTCGCCGGTATTGGACTTGCCGCCGATGCGGTTCATGGCAATCGCCAAGGTGGTGTGCGCTTCGGTGGAAATCGAGCCCAGCGACATCGCGCCAGTGGCGAAACGCTTGACGATTTCCTTGGCGGCTTCCACTTCTTCCAGCGGCACGGGCGCACCGGCAGGCTTCAGCTCGAACAGACCGCGCAGGGTCTTCAGCTTGGTGGCCTGCTGGTTAATCAGCGCGGCGTATTCCTTGTAGGTGTTGGCGTTGTTGGTGCGCGTGGCGTTTTGCAGCTTGGCAATCGAATCCGGTGTCCACATGTGCTCTTCGCCACGGGTACGCCAAGCGTATTCGCCACCGGCGTCCAGCGCGTTGGCCAGCACGGGGTCAGCACCAAAGGCGGCACGGTGCGTGCGTGCGGCTTCTTCCGCCACTTCGGCCAGGCCAATGCCTTCGATTTGGGTGGCGGTGCCGGTGAAGAACTCGGCCACAAAGCCGCTATTCAGGCCAATGGCTTCAAAAATTTGCGCGCCACAGTAGGACTGATAGGTGGAAATGCCCATCTTGGACATGACTTTGTTCAGACCTTTGCCAATCGCCTTGATGAAATGCTTCTTGGCGGTGGCAGCATCCACCTTCAGACCCAGGCTGCTGATGGTTTCATACACCAGCCACGGGCAAACGGCTTCTGCGCCATACCCGGCCAACAGCGCGAAGTGATGCACTTCCCGCGCCGAGCCGGTATCCACCACCAGACCGGTGCTGGTGCGCAGACCTTCGTTCACCAAGTGCAAATGCACCTTGGAACAGGCGACCAGCGCGGGGATGGCGATGCGGCTGGCCGATACGCTGCGGTCGGACAGAATCAGCACGTTGATGCCTTCGGCCACGGCTTGGTCGGCGGCAGCGCACAGTGCCTTGACGGCAGAGTCACAGCCAGCCGCGCCTTCAGTGGCGGGATAGGTAATGTCCAACACGCGCACGCGGTACTGACCGTTGGTCAGGCGCTCGATGTCCAGCAGTTTTTGCATGCCCTCGTTGGACAACACCGGTTGATGCACTTCCAGACGCAGCGGCGGATTGGTTTCGTTCACGCCCAGCAGATTAGGCTTAGGCCCGATGAAGGAGGTCAGCGACATGACGATTTCTTCGCGGATCGGGTCGATCG
>DHYQ01000104.1:8425-9018 GCA_002414205.1 Gallionellaceae bacterium UBA5126
GGGTCGATCGGCGGGTTGGTCACTTGCGCGAACAACTGTTGGAAATAGTCGTAGAAGGTGCGGTTCTTGTTGGACAACACCGGCAGGGCCGAGTCCACGCCCATGGAGCCGGTCGCTTCTTCGCCGTTGTTGAACATCGGCGTCATGATGAACTTCACGTCTTCCTGCGAATAGCCAAAGGCTTGCTGTGTGTCCAGCAGGCTGGCTTGCAGCGCGGGCAGGGCTACTTCACCCGCCGCCATGTCGCCCAGGAAGTAGCGCGATTGATCCACCCATTGGCGATAAGGCTTGGCGTTGGAAAGCTGATTCTTCAGTTCCACGTCGTCGATGATGCGACCCGCTTCCATGTCGATCAGGAACATCTTGCCGGGTTGCAGACGCCATTTCTTGATGATTTTTTCCTGCGGCACGGGCAGTACGCCCATTTCCGAGGCCATCAGCACCATGTCGTCATCGGTAATCAAATAACGGGCAGGACGCAGGCCGTTGCGATCCAGTGTCGCGCCAATCATGCGGCCATCGGTAAAGGCCACGGCGGCGGGGCCGTCCCACGGCTCCATCAGCGCGGCATGGTATTCGTAGAAGGCGCGGCG
>DHYQ01000084.1:0-3929 GCA_002414205.1 Gallionellaceae bacterium UBA5126
TCGGACAGAATCAGCACGTTGATACCTTCGGCCACGGCTTGGTCGGCGGCGGCGCACAGTGCCTTGACGGCAGCGTCGCAGCCAGCAGCACCTTCGGCGGCAGGATAAGTGATGTCCAGCACGCGCACGCGATACTGACCCTTGGTCAGCGCGTCGATGTCCAGCAGCTTTTGCATGTCGTCGTTGGACAAGACCGGTTGATGCACTTCCAGACGCAGCGGCGGATTGGTTTCATTCACGCCCAGCAGATTGGGTTTCGGCCCGATGAAGGACGTCAGCGACATGACGATTTCTTCGCGGATCGGGTCGATCGGCGGATTGGTCACTTGCGCGAACAGTTGCTGGAAGTAGTCGTAGAAGGTGCGGCTCTTGTTGGACAACACCGGCAGCGCGGCGTCCACACCCATGGAGCCGGTGGCTTCTTCGCCGTTGTTGAACATCGGGGTCATCAGGAATTTTACGTCTTCCTGCGAATAGCCAAAGGCTTGTTGCGTATCCAGCAGGCTGGCATTCAGCGCGGGCAGGGCAGCAGCACCGGCAGCCATGTCGCCCAAGAAGTAGCGCGATTGATCCACCCACTGGCGATATGGCTTGGCATTGGACAACTGATTTTTCAGTTCCACGTCGTCGATGATGCGACCGGCTTCCATGTCGATCAGGAACATCTTGCCGGGTTGCAGACGCCATTTCTTGATGATTTTTTCCTGCGGCACGGGCAGCACGCCCATTTCCGAGGCCATCAGCACCATGTCGTCATCGGTAATCAGATAGCGGGCAGGACGCAAACCGTTGCGATCCAGCGTCGCGCCGATCATGCGACCATCGGTAAAGGCCACGGCGGCGGGGCCGTCCCACGGCTCCATCAGCGCGGCATGGTATTCATAGAAGGCACGACGCTCTTCGTCCATCAGCGGATTGCCCGCCCAGGCTTCAGGAATCAGCATCATCATGGCGTGCGGCAGGCTATAGCCACCGGCCACCAGCAATTCCAGCGCGTTGTCGAAACAGGCGGAGTCGGATTGGCCTTCCACAATCAGCGGCCACAGCTTTTCCAAATCCTCGCCGAGGAATTCGGACGACATGGCGGCGTGGCGGGCGGTCATCCAGTTCACGTTGCCGCGCACGGTGTTGATTTCACCGTTGTGCGCAATCATGCGGAATGGATGCGCCAAATCCCAAGTGGGGAAGGTGTTGGTGGAGAAGCGTTGGTGCACCAAGGCCAAGGCGCTCGTCACACTGCTGTCTTGCAAGTCCAGGTAGTAAGTGCCGACTTGATCCGCCAGCAACATGCCCTTATAGACGATGGTGCGCGAGGACAGCGACGGCATATAGAAGCCCTTGCAGGCTTGCGGCAGGGCACGCACAGCATGTTCCACGGTCTTGCGAATCACGAACAGCTTGCGCTCAAAGGCATTCTGGTCGGCGCAATTGCTGCCACGGGCGATAAACACCTGACGCACGCACGGCTCCACCAGCTTGACGCTTTCGCCCAGAATGGCGCTATTGACCGGCACATCGCGCCAGCCCAACAGGGTTTGCCCTTCGGCAGCTACCTTGTCGGCCATGACCTGTTCGCAGGCAGCGCGCTCGGCAGCGTCGCGCGGCAGGAACACCATGCCCACGCCATACTCACCTGCGGCTGGCAGGGCAATACCCAAGGCCGCGCAGCGGGCGCGCAGGAATTCATCGGGCACCTGCAACAGAATCCCCGCACCGTCACCGGCCAAGGGGTCTGCCCCCACCGCGCCGCGATGGGTCAGGTTTTCCAGAATTTTCAGGCCGTTGGCCACCATTTGGTGACTTTTCTGACCCTTGATGTGGGCGACAAAACCCACCCCACAGGCATCGCGCTCCTGGCGCGGATCGTACAAACCTTGCTGCAACGGCAAAGAAGAATGGCTCACGGCGTTCCTCAAATCAAATCATTCAAGCGAAAAAATGGCGACGAGTGTCGCCACGTCAAAAACATAAAGCGAAAAGGGCCGAAATCTTACCTTTAAAGCCCGCGATGAGCAACCCAAAACGGCAAAACCCGCCTGGTTTTTATGTGGTGGCGGGCGCGGCGGGTGGCACTTCGTCCGCGCCCCACAGATACGCATCCATAGACAGGCTGCCGTAGGTATAGGGTGGCTGAAAGCGTTGCGGCAACTGGTCTTGTGCGGCGCCTAATGCCACTAGTAGCGGCAAAAAGTGTTCCGGCGTAGGGTGGGCGGCGGCACCTTGCGGCAGGGCGCGGTAGTCCAGTAGCGCGGCGGCATCGCCCGCAGCCAGTTTTTCGGCCACCCATTCGGTGAATTGCTTGGCTTGGGGGCGAGGTGGGCCGTTGGCTTCGCCCAGCCAGGAAAAATTGTGGGTAATCGCGCCGGAAGCCAGGATCAGCACGCCCTCCTGCCGCAAGGCCGCCAGCGCTTGACCGAGGCGAAAATGCGCCGCCGTGCTGCCGTCACGTGGTATTGCCAGCGACAGCACGGGCACATCGGCGGCGGGAAACAGCACCGACAACGGCACCCACGCGCCGTGATCCAGTCCGCGTCGCGCCACGCTGCCGGTTTCCCAGCCCGCGTCAGCCAGTAGCGCCAACACCCGTTGCCCCAGTGCAGGCGCGCCCGGCGCGGGGTAGTTGATTTCGTACAAATCGTCCGGGAAACCGCCAAAGTCGTGGATGGTTTCCGGGGCGGTGGCCAAGCTCACGGTGGGGCGCGGCGCTTGCCAATGTGCCGAAATCGCCAGCACCGCCGCCGGTTTACCCAGCCGTGGCGCGATGTCGTCGCGCCAACATTGCACGGTCTCCGACGCCGCCAGCAACACATCCGGCGCGCCGTGGGAAACAAATAAAACCGGGGTGAGGCGCATGGCAATCTCCTGCTGTTGGGTTAACCCGCCGTCAACTTGGCATACCCCAGCACCAGCCATTTCACCCCGGCGGTGCGGAATTTGATTTGCACGCGGCCATCGGCTCCTTGGCCTTCCAGGTTCAAAATCACGCCTTCGCCGAATTTGGCGTGTTGCACGTTTTGGCCGATGCGCCAGGTTTGACCGTCGTGGCGGGCGGGTTGGGGTTTGGTTTTGATTTGGCGGCTTGGGACGTAGTCGGCGAAGGGTTCGTCGCGGTAGTAGGACGGAAAGGGATCGCGTTTGGCGGCGGACAGCCAGCGCAGGGCTTGTTCCGGCAATTCGCTGAGGAAGCGCGAGGCGGTGCCGTAGTTGACCTGGCCGTGCAGCATGCGGCTTTGCGCGAAGCTGAGGTACAGGCGGCGGCGGGCGCGGGTGACGGCGACGTACATCAGGCGGCGTTCTTCGTCCAGCCCTTGCGCCTCGCGCTGGCTGTTTTGGTGCGGGAACAGGCCTTCTTCCAGTCCGCTGAGGAATACGGCGTCGAATTCCAGCCCCTTGGCGGCGTGCACGGTCATCAGGTGCAGCGCGTCGTCGCTGTCCCCGGCCTGATGTTCGCCACCTTCCAGCGAGGCGTGGGTGAGGAAGGCGGTCAGGCTGTCGTCCTCGTTTTCGTGCACAAACAGCACGGCGGCGTTGACCAGTTCTTCCAGATTGGCCAGGCGCTCTTCGGCCTCGGCGCGTTTGGCGGCGCTGGTTTCGTTCTGGTACAGCGCCAGCAAACCGCTGTGCTGCAACACGTGGCGAATGGTGTCCGGCAAGGTCATGGCGTGCGTGGCTTGGCGCAGGCTTTCCATTAGCGCCACAAAGGCCGTCACCTTGCCCCCGGCGCGGGCGGCGGCGTCCCACAGCGTGGTGGCGTATTGCTGCGCGCTGGCTTGCAACTGCTCGATGCTGCGTGCGCCGATGCCCCGCGTGGGGAAATTGATGATGCGCAACAGGGCGTTGTCGTCGTCGGTGTTTTCCATCAGGCGCAGATAAGCCAGCGCGTGCTTGATTTCCTGCCGGTCAAAAAAGCGCAGCCCGCCATACACCCG
>DHYQ01000084.1:4206-19541 GCA_002414205.1 Gallionellaceae bacterium UBA5126
TCCAGAATGTGGCCGTGCGAGCGGTAGTTTTGCTCCAGGCGGATGATGTTTTCGACGTGGTAATCGCGGGTGAACTCGCGCATATTGCCCACTTCCGCGCCGCGAAAAGCGTAAATCGACTGGTCATCGTCGCCCACGGCAAACACCGCATTGCGCTCGCCCGCCAGCAGCTTCAGCCACTGGTATTGCAGGCGGTTGGTGTCTTGGAATTCGTCCACCAAAATGTGCTGGAAACGCTGCTGGTAATGCGCCCGCAAGTCGGCATTGCGCGACAGCAACTCATGGCAGCGCAGCAGCAACTCGGCAAAATCCACCACGCCCTCGCGCTGGCACTGCGCATCGTACTCAGCAAAAATCGCCTGTTTTTGCTGCTCGTGCGAGCTAAAGGCATCCACCTCGCTGGCGCGCAAGCCTTGCTCCTTGTGGCGGTTGATAAAATTCGCCACCTCACGCGGCGGGAATTTTTCCTCATCCACATTCATGGCCTTCATCAGGCGCTTGATGGCCGATTGCTGATCGCCCATGTCCAGAATCTGGAAAGTCTTGGGCAGATTGGCCTCGTGGTGATGCAGGCGCAGCAAGCGGTTACACAAACCGTGAAACGTGCCAATCCACAAGCCTTGCGGATGCAGCGGCAACATTGTCGTCAGCCGGGTCAGCATCTCCTTGGCGGCCTTGTTGGTGAACGTCACCGCCAGCACACGCTGCGGCGACACCCCATCGTGGCTAATCAAATACGCAATGCGCGTGGTCAACACCCGCGTCTTGCCACTCCCCGCCCCGGCCAAAACCAGGGCCGAGCGATGCGGGAGGGTGACAGCTTCGAGTTGCGGGGGATTTAAAGCAGAAAGCAGGGAAGTATTCATGCGCGGATTATGCCACAGGCGTGCGCTGCCCCGGCGCTTGCGCTCTGTCGGCTGCGGCGGATGCGCAGGTGTGCCAGTGTTAGAATCGCCGCTATTGTTTCTCTTCGCTGTAGTGCGCCATGTCCGTCAAAATCATCCCGCCCACACCGTCGGCCTACACTTATCCTTTGCTCATCAAACAGTTGTTGTTGACCCCGCTGGCAACCGCGCCGGAGCAGGAGATTTGTTATCAGGGTCGGGTGCGGCATTCTTATCGCACGTTTTACCAGCGCTTGCAGCGGCTGGCGAATGCGCTGACCGGGCTGGGGGTGGAGGCGGGGCAGACGGTGGCGGTGATGGATTGGGACAGCCATCGTTATCTGGAATGCTTTTTTGCCGTGCCGATGTTGGGTGCGGTGTTGCAGACCGTCAACATCCGCCTCACGCCGGAGCAAATCCTCTACACCTTGAATCATGCCCAGGCCGATGTGCTGCTGGTGCATGAGGAATTCTTCCCGTTGCTGGAAAAAATGGCCGGGCAACTGACTTCGGTGAAAACTTTCGTTTGCCTGCGCGACAGTGAAACCGCTGCCGTGTCGCCGGTGCAGATGTCTGCCGAATATGAAGCCATGCTGGCTGCCGCCGCGCCGCAGTTTGATTTCCCGGATTTTGACGAAAACGCCCAGGCCACCACCTTTTACACCACCGGTACCACCGGCAATCCCAAGGGCGTGCATTTCAGCCACCGCCAACTGGTGTTGCACACGCTGGGTTGTGCGGCGGCGCTGGGCAGTGCGTCGGCGCACGGGCAGGTGCAGCGCGAAGATGTGTATATGCCGCTGACGCCGATGTTTCATGTGCATGCCTGGGGTTTCCCCTACGTGGCGACCCTGTTGGGGTTGAAGCAGGTCTATCCGGGGCGCTATCAGCCGGACGTGATTTGTCGGCTGGTCAAGGAAGAGCGCGTGACGTTCTCACATTGCGTGCCGACGATTCTGCACATGGTGCTGAGTCAGGCGCGGGGCGCTGATTTTTCCGGCTGGAAAATCGTCATTGGTGGCTCGGCCTTGCCGGAGGCCATGGTGCTGGCGGCGCAGCAGCACGGCATCGACTTGTTCGGCGGCTACGGCATGTCGGAAACCTGCCCGGTGTTGAGTATCGCCCACCTCAGTCGCGCCGAGTTGGCGCGACCAAACGACGAAGTGGCGCGGCTGCGCGCCAAGGCCGGGCGGCCTTTGCCGCTGGTGGATTTGCGCGTGGTGGATGAGGACTTGCGCGAGGTGGCGCATGATGGCATAGCCACCGGCGAAGTCGTCGCACGTTCGCCTTGGCTGACGCAAAGTTACGTCGCTGCGCCGGAAGCCTCGGAAACCTTGTGGGCGGGTGGCTATTTGCACACCGCTGATCTTGGCAACATCGACCCGGCAGGTTTCTTGAAAGTGACTGACCGCATCAAGGACGTGATTAAAACGGCGGGCGAATGGACTTCCTCGTTGCAAATCGAGGACATCATCGCCAAGCATCCCGCCGTGCAGGAAGTGGCGGTGATTGGCATCCCGGACGAAAAATGGGGCGAGCGCCCGCTGGCGCTGGTGGTGCTGAAAGCCGAACACGCTGGGCAAGTCACGGAGTCTGCCCTGCGCCATTACGCCGCCAACGCCATCGAGGCGGCGGGGATTTCGCGCTATGGCATCCTGTTGCAGGTGCGATTCGTGTCGTCGCTGCTTAAAACCAGTGTGGGTAAACTCAACAAGCGTTTGATGCGGGAAAGCCTGGCCGGTGGGTAGGGTTGAATGTTGGAAAAAGGGACGGATTAGGGATTGCTTTTTCCTTATTTGACAAATGCTTGTGCTACGGTATCATCGCCGGCCCACCGCGTGGTGGAGTCATATTGGAGCGTTGGCAGGAATGGGGTTGGCGGTGGCAAAATGTCTGAGTTGGGCGGCGTTGTGTGCTTTGGTCGTGCCGTCTTGCGTGGTGGCGTCCGAGGTGCAGTGGCATGGATTTGTCAGTGAGGCGCTGGTGTATGCGGATCATCACCGCATGGGCTATGCCAAACCCAATCAACTGGGCAGCTACCTCAGCGAGGGTGGTTTGAATGTCTCCGCGCAGATTGATGGCCATTGGCTGTTGTCGGCGCAGGTGTTGTCGCGCTGGGATGGTATTCAGGTTGGCAAGCCGCGTTGGGATGTGCTGATGGCCGAGCGCATGCTGCTGAATCAGAATGGACAGCAATTGGCTGTGCAGGCCGGTATGCTGAAAAATCCCTACGGTTTTTACAACACCACCCGTGATGTCGCACATACCCGACCCGGCATTGTGTTGCCTTGGGTCTATCACGATCAAGCACGCAACTTTGTACTCTCGGCGCCGGCCATGGCGGTGCGAGGTCGTCATACCGCCACGTGGGGCAACCTGTCTTGGCAATTAAATGTGTTACAGCCAGACGTGAATAATCCCACTATGGTGATGTTTCTGGTCGGTGCGCAGCAAGGCGGGCAGATGCAGCCTAGGCGCTCTGCCGTGGGGCAGGTGCTGTGGGAAAGCGAACGTGCGGACTGGCGCCTGGCTTGGAGTTTTACCGATATGGGGATGCACTATCGCCCGGTGCCGACGGATTTTAGAGGGGCGGGGGCGTTTAGTGGTGCGGGCGATTTAAGCCTGCGCAGTCATTTGTTGTCATTGGAGCACAATACCGAGCACTGGACACACACGGTGGAATACGCCCAGGCACGTATTTTGCGCGATAACTTTAATATCCCCGGTGTGCCGTTCATGGACAGGCATTCCACGCTGGAGCAGGGCTATGTGCAAATGGCCTATCGCTTCACGCCCAACTGGCAGACCTGGTTGCGCCGTGACTGGATGTTTGTGGACAATCAGGATCGGAATGGCTTGGCGTTTGCAGCCTTGACGGGCCAATCGCCGTATCAGCGCTATATGCGAGACATGAGTTGGGGCGTGCGTTGCGATCCGACGCCAAACTGGAGCTTGATGGCTGAAGTACATCACATCAATGGTGCGGCCAATCTGGCGCTGTTCAATAATCCACCCGCTACGCAACGTCCGCGTTGGAACATGTTTCTGTTGCAGGCCGATTATCACTTCTGAGTATTGTTTCCCTTGCCCTGTTGCAGTTGTTGCAACAGGCGCGGGTAGTTGCGTCGTTCTTCGGCGCTCAGTCCGCCCAAGCCGAGTCGGCTGACTTTGTCCTGTAATTGCTGGAACTGCTGCTGCTGCTGCTGCTGCTGTAAGCGTTGCAGGATGTCGCGGAATTCTGCCTCCACATCGTAATGGTCGCCCCAATTCAAGAGTTCGGTTTGCGCGTCGGCGACCATCTGTTGATGGGTGGTGCCATCGAACAAAGCGGCCAGCGCGGCACTACCGAGTTGATAATGACTGTTTTGCAAGGCATTCAGCATGATGAGCAGGCTTTCGTCCAACAAACGGTGGTCAGCCGACAACTCGCTGGCCAGCGCCGGACGAGCCAGCAAGCATTGTAGCAAGCGGCGTTGCAGGGACGGCGGGGTGCGTGCGGCCTTGCCGGGTGCAGCGGCCCGACTGCGTGCCACGGGGGCAATTTCGTACAGTGCCTCCAGTTCGGCCTGGCTGATGCCGCCCAGTGTGGCCACTTCCTTGCGCAGCAGCAGGGCGGTGGTCGGCGCGGCAATCTGGCCCAACAGCGGCTTGGCGCGTTGCAGCAACTGGTCGCGCCCTTCGGCGGTACGCAAATCCAGATCATGAGAAATTTTCCGCAGCAGATAGGTGGAGAGCGGCAGGGCATCCTCTAACTTGTCTTCGAAGGCTTCGCGGCCAAAAGCGCGGATGTAGCTGTCCGGGTCGTGCTCTTCCGGCAGGAATAAAAAACTCAAACGCTTGCCGTCCTGCAAATGCGGCAGGGCATTTTCCAAGGCGCGCCAAGCGGCTTTTTGCCCGGCATTGTCGCCGTCAAAGCAGAAAATAATGTGCGGTGTGAGGCGCAGGAGTTTTTGCAAATGATGGGCGGTGGTGGCGGTGCCCAAGGTCGCCACGGCATAAGGCACGCCGAGTTGCGCCAGCGCCACCACGTCCATGTAACCTTCCACCACCAACACCTGTTGTCGCTCGCGGATGGATTTTTGTGCCTGAAACAGCCCGTACAACTCGCGGCCCTTTTCAAATAGCGGTGTTTCCGGTGAGTTGAGATATTTTGGCTCGCCCTTGTCCAGCACCCGTCCACCAAAACCAATGACCTGGCCGCGCAGGTTGATGATGGGGAACATGATACGGTCGCGGAAGCGATCGTAATGCCGCCCCTGCTCGTTGCGGATCACCAGCCCGACTTCGGCCAGCGCCGGTTCTTCATAGCGCTCGAAGGCGGCGGCCAGCGGTTGCCAGCCGTCTGGCGCATAACCCAGGCCAAATTGCTGGGCGACTTCGCCGCTCAGGCCGCGCTGTTTCAGATAGTCAATTGCGTGTGGAGCGGTTTTGAGTTGTTGGCGGTAAAAGCGCGCAGCGGTTTGCATCAGCGCGTACAAATCCGGGGAAATTTTGGCGACCGCCTGCGGATTGTGCTCTTGCGGTACTGTCAGCCCCAGCCCGTCAGCCAGCATTTCAATCGCTTCCACATAGCCGATGCCCAGATGTTCCATGACAAAGCTGATGGCATTGCCATGCGCGCCGCAGCCAAAGCAATGGTAGAACTGGCGGGTGCGACTAACGGTGAAAGAGGGGCTTTTTTCGTTGTGGAAGGGACAGCAGGCCTGGTAGTTCGCCCCTGCTTTTTTCAGCGGGACATGGCGCTCGACGACATCGACAATATCGAGTCTGGCCAGCAGGTCGTGGATAAAACTTCTTGGAATCAAGGCATTATCCTTAGGGGCTTGCCGGGCAGTGTCGCCTGCCCGGCGAGTAAAGCGGAATTACCGGCTCAGGCGAGACTTGATCAGGCCAGAGACCTTGCCCATGTCGGCACGACCGAGCAGTTTGGGTTTGATGGCGGCGACGACCTTGCCCATATCCTGTGGGCCGGCGGCGCCACTTGCGGCAATGGCGGCTTCGATTTCCGCCGCGATTTCCGCTTCGCTCATGGCTTGCGGCAAATAGGCTTGCAGCACGCTCATCTCGAACTTTTCCGCGTCGGCTAATTCTTGCCGTCCCGCCGCTTCGTATTGGCTAATCGAATCGCGGCGCTGCTTGTTCATTTTTTCGATGATGGCGATGATGTCGGCGTCGCTTAATTCGATGCGCTCATCCACTTCGCGTTGCTTCATCGCAGCCAGCAGCAAGCGGATGGTGCCCAAGCGTGCCGTTTCCTTGGCGCGCATGGCGGACTTCATGTCATCGGTGATTTTTTGTTTCAGGCTCATAGTGAAAAACGCCCCGTTTGGAACGGGGCGTGGTATCTGCTGATTAGTACAACTTCGGTGGCAGGGTCTGACCCATGATGCGCTTATAGTGGCGCTTCACGGCGGCTGCCATCTTGCGCTTACGTTCGGCGGTGGGCTTTTCGTAAAATTCGCGGGCGCGCAGATCGGTCAGCAGGCCGGTTTTTTCGACAGCGCGCTTGAAGCGACGCATGGCGACTTCGAACGGCTCATTTTCTTTTACTCGAATAGTGGTCATGGGTTAAAGCTACCTGTTGGCAAAAAGTTGAAGCTGCGATTTTAGCAAAAGCTCTTTTGCCTAACAACTATGTTTTTGTATTTTTTCTTGGGTCGAAATGAGGGCTTGCCGGTTTTTACAGTGAAATCAGGTTGCCCTCGGAGCGCTTTTTGGGGGAAAATCGCCCCCTTTCAACCTTAATGTATTCAGAGATTTACTGGGTATGTCCAACATCGAAACCACTAAGCAACTGACGGATACGCCGTCCGCGCCACCGATGAGCTGGTATTTTGACCCTCACGTATTGGCTGTCGAAGAAAAAACCTTGTTTGCCACCGGCCCCAGTTATGTTGGCCATGAACTGATGGTGCCCAATCTGGGGGATTACCAAGTGGTGGGGAGTGGGGCGCAGATGCTGGTGCGCAATGCGAATGGCGTTGAGTTGCTCTCCAATATTTGTCGTCACCGTCAAGCCATGATGCTGGAAGGGCGTGGTAATGCGCAGCACATCGTCTGCCCATTGCATCGCTGGACGTATGAAACCACCGGCGAATTGCTGGGGGCGCCGCATTTTCCGCAGAATCCATGTTTGCATCTGAACAAGTCACCGCTGCAAAACTGGCATGGCTTGTTGTTCAATGGCAAGCGTGATGTGGCCAAGGATTTGGCCAGCATCACGGCCATGGAAGAGATGGACTTTTCCGGCTACATGCTCGATCGCGTGCAGGTTGACGAATATGCCTTCAACTGGAAGACCTTTATCGAGGTGTATCTGGAAGATTATCACGTGGTACCCTTCCATCCAGGTTTGGGTAACTTTGTCGATTGTGATGATTTGCAGTGGCAGTTTGGTGAGCAATTCAGCGTGCAAACGGTCGGTATCAGTCATGCCTTGAAGAAAGTGGGTAGCGATGTTTATGGCCAGTGGCAAGCGCAAGTGCGTCGCTACTATGGCGATAAGCTGCCGCGTTATGGTGCCGTGTGGCTGACGTACTACCCCAACATCATGGTAGAGTGGTATCCCAATACCTTGGTGATTAGCACTATCGTGCCGCGCGGGCCGGAAGCTTGTGCCAACATCGTGGAGTTTTATTACCCCGAAGATATTGTGTTGTTTGAGCGCGATTACGTTGAAGCAGAGCAGAAGGCCTACCAAGAAACTGCGATCGAAGATGATGTGATCTGCTTGAAGATGCACCAAGGTCGGCGTGAGTTGTATCGTCGTGGCATTGAGCAGCACGGGCCATATCAATCCCCGACGGAGGACGGCATGTTGCATTTTCATGAGTACCTGCGGAAAAATATGGCGCCACACCTTTAATTGTCAGGCCAGCTTGCTGGCATTCTGTTTGCAACTGGATTTTTGTTGACGCAAAAATCCAGTTGTTTTGTTTAAGTTCGGGAATTATTTATGCTGTCATTGGAAATGTTAGCCTCATCCGATTTTTGGATCGGCGTGCTGAAAATCATCATGATCGACTTGTTGCTGAGTGGCGACAATGCGGTCGTTATCGCGCTGGCGTGTCGTAATTTGCCGGAGTCCCAGCGCAAGAAGGGTATTTTGTTTGGCGTCGGGGGGGCCATCGGGTTGCGCGTCGTGTTGACCTTCTTTGCGGTAGGTCTGCTGTCGTTGCCGTACTTAAAGCTGCTGGGTGCTGTATTGCTGGTGTGGATTGGTATCAAGCTGATTCTGCCGGAAGAAGATCACGATGAAAGCAATATCAAGGCCGATACCCGGTTGTTGGGGGCTGTTAAGACCATCATCATCGCGGACTTTGTGATGAGTCTCGACAATGTGCTGGGTGTCGCTGGTGCGGCAAATGGCAATATGTTTTTGCTGATTTTTGGTTTGCTAATCAGTATTCCGCTGATTGCCTGGAGCAGCCAGTTGGTGCTCAAGCTGATCGACCGCTTCCCTTGGATTATTTACGGCGGCGGTGCGTTGTTGGGCTATGTGGCCGGTGAAATGCTGGTGGGCGAGGCCGCCTTGGCAGCCTGGGTGGTGGAACATCCGCTGCTGCATCACGTGATTCCAGCGGTCGGGGCGGCGCTGGTGCTGGCAACGGGGTGGTGGCTTAGTCTGCGTCAGCGTGCGCATGCGCCGCTGGAAGATGTGCTGGATGAAGTCGTAAAACGTCCCGAATAACGGGTAATAGGAGTGAGCATGAAGATTTTAGTGCCGATTGATGGTTCTGCGCGTGCAGATTTGGCGGTGCAGTATGTGCTGTCGCAGATGTCGAATTGGGTGAGCAAGCCCGAAATTTTCCTGTTGAATGTGCAGTGGAAAGTCGTCAATAGTAATGTGAAGTTTTTTATTGATCCTCAAACGGTTCAGGATTATTACCGCGAGGCGGGCTTGCAAGCCTTGGCAGCGGCACGTTTGTTGCTAGATCAGGCGGGGCTGTCCTATCAATATCACATCGGTGTGGGGACGCCTGCGGAAGGCATTGCACAATATGCGCTGGAGCAAGGGGTGTCGCAGATCGTCATGACGCAAGGTGGTGAAAGTAATTTGCAGTCGCTGTTGCTGGGCTCTGTCACCAGTCGAGTGCTCAGTTTGGCTCCCTGTCCGGTATTGATTGTGAAGTAAGGCTATCGACCGTTTGGCATATGCCGGCGCCAAATAGTCGGATATTCGTATAAAATCGCCCCCCAAAAACCTGCCGGGCTGTTGCCCGGCTGCATATTTCAGGGAAACGTTGTGGAGAAATGGACAATCAGCTTGTTGTTGGATCGCGCATTCTGGAAGCAGGATGGCGTGGTTGGCCTGCTCGTGGCTTTCTTGTTTTTGCTGTTGACCGCAGTCGGTGTTGCCAAAGGCTTGGAAGACCGGCTGTTTGATGTCGTCAGCAGGCTGTCCCCGGCAGTGCCCAGCGACAAGGTGGCGGTCATCAATATTGATGACAATAGTGTCGCCAATCTGGGGCATTGGCCTTGGTCGCGCACGGTGCATGCGCGTATGTTGGACATTCTCAATAGCGCCCATCCCAAAGCGATTGCCTATACTCCGTTGTTCCCGGAACCGCAGTCGGATGACGGTCTGAGCTACATCTATCGTATCGCCGAATATATTGGCTCTCCAGCGTTTCATAATGCGATTCAGGCGGATCGCCAGGGGGAATTAACGCAGTTGAACACCCTGCTGCGCGATGCCACGCAAAATCTGGATCACGATCAGCGCCTGAGCGACAGTATGGTGCAATCCAGCGACGTGGTGTTAGGGATGGCCTTTGACTGGGGCGAGGCGCAAGGCAAGTTGTCACAACCTTTGGCGGATTACATTAGTCGTAATGGCTTGAGTAATGTGCAAAATCAGGAAGCCGGGGTCAAACAGCCCTTCTCAGCCAAGGGAGTGGCGCCGCCCATTCCGGCACTGGGGGGCGCCGCGTTGGCCATTGGACATGTCAATGTTTTGCCGGATCGCGATGGTGTGGTGCGTAGCGATCCATTGGTAGTGCGCTATTACGACCAATATTATCCCTCACTGTCTTTGATCCTGGCGGCCAAAAGCCTGAATCTGGAAAGCAAGGACATTCAGGTGCGCTTGGGTGAAGGGGTGCGCTTGGGGAATCAGTTTTTGTCCACGGATGGCAACCTGCGACTGCGTACCCACTATTACAAAACCTTGGAAGGGGGCCCGGCTTTCATGGGCGACTCCTTTTATGATGTGTATAGCGGCAAAATTTTGCCGGAGCGCTATCGTGACAAAATCGTGCTGATTGGCGTTTCGGCCAGCGGTACCGGCGCCAGCTACAACACCACATTGTCGCGCAATATGCCGACCGCAACGGTGTTAGCCAACAACCTGTCGAGCATTCTTAAAAACGATTGCTATGTCACCCCGGCATGGGGCAAATGGCTGGAACAGGCTTTGTTTATCGCCTTGTTGGGCTATCTGGTCTTTATTCTGCCGCGCTTGTCTACCCCGGTGGACTGGAGCGTCACGGCTGTCTTGTTGGTGACATTATTGGTGTTCTATGTGGTATTGCTGTTGACGCAGAATATTTGGCTGCAATTGGCGATGCCAGCGCTGCTGTTGTTGAGTGGGCATGTCATGCTCTACGCCAAGCGTCGTTTTGTTTCGGTCGGTCAAGCCCAGCATCCCGGTCGGGATGAATCTGGCAACAATCGTGTATTGGGGTTGGCGTTGCAAGGTCAGGGGCAATTGGATTTGGCCTTTGACAAGTTGCGTAAAGTAACGCCGGTGGATGATGCCTTGAAAGAGGTTTTGTATAACCTGGCGCTGGATTTTGAGCGCAAGCGGCAATATGCCAAAGCCGAATCGGTGTTCAAATACATTGCCAAGCACGATGTGCATTTCCGCGACTTGAGTCAGCGCATCAGTCAATCACATACCCTGTGGGATACCTTGATTCTTGGTGCTGGTGCTCGCCACCGCCGTGCGCCCAGTAGTTTGTTGGTGGAAGGTGCCAAAAAGCCCATGCTGGGGCGTTATGAAATCGACAAGGAGCTAGGCAAGGGCACGATGGGCGTGGTGTATCGTGGTCGTGATACCAAGATTGGTCGCGTTGTGGCAATCAAGACGGTCAGTTTTTCCCAGGATTTTGAAGAGGATGAACTGCAAGAAATGACCATGCGTTTCCTGCGCGAAATTGAAACCGTTGGGCGTTTGAATCATCCCAACATCGTGTCGATTTATGATGTCGGTGAAGAATTGGACTTGTCTTATATCGCCATGGAGTTTTTGAACGGTCACAATCTGGAGCAATACACAAGCCCGGAAAAATTACTGCCGTTGCCCTTGGTCGTCAGCATCATTGCCCAAGTGGCAGATGCGCTGGATTACGCGCATAAGCATGATGTTGTACATCGTGACATCAAGCCGGCCAATATCATGTTTGATCCCGGTGCTGGGGTGCCCAAGGTGACGGACTTCGGAATCGCCCGCATCACCAATTCTAGCCAGACCAAAACCGGGATGGTCTTCGGTACGCCGTCCTACATGTCGCCGGAACAACTGGCGGGGCGAAAAATTCAGGGGGCTTCCGACTTGTTCTCGCTGGGAACGACTTTATATCAACTGGCCTGCGGTAAATTGCCTTTTGAAGGGGAGTCCATGGCGCAGTTGATGTATGCCATTGCCAATCAGCCGCATGCGGATATTTTGACGGTGCGCACCGATGTGCCGCCTTGTTTGTCCAGTATTATCAACAAGGCGCTGGCCAAGAAAGTTGAAGATCGTTTTGCCACCTGTGCGCAATTGGCTGCCGCCTTGCGTGCCTGTGCTGCCGCCACTTGGCCGGATGGTGGCGTATGAATATGACGCAAGCGTTGCAAGTTGTGGCGCAGACCGATCCTGGGATGGTGCGCTCCCATAATGAGGATAGCGTGGCCTTTGATGCCGAATTGGGCTTGGTGGTGCTGGCGGACGGGATGGGCGGTTACAATGCCGGAGAGGTCGCCAGCGGCATCGCTGTCTCCGTCACCATGACGGAAATTACGCAGTTTTTGCAGGCGGGTGGCAGTTTCTCGGCACACGATGAAGCGCATGGTGCCGAATATGGCGTGGCGCTGATTGGCGACAACATTTGCCGGGCCAATGCGTCGATTTATCATGCAGCCAATAGTCAGCCGCAGTATGCAGGCATGGGAACCACCATCGTGGCGGCGCTGTTTTATGACAATCGTGTGGTCGTGGGGCATGTTGGGGATTCCCGTATGTACCGGCTACGTGACGACAAGTTGTCCTTGTTGACGCGCGATCATTCCTTTTTGCAAGAGCAAATTGATAGCGGGGTGATTACCCAAGCGGAAGCGCGTTTTTCACGGAATAAAAACTTGGTGACCCGCGCCGTCGGGATTGATGAAGAAGTCGAGCCGGAAGTACACGTGCATGACGTGCGGGTGGGCGATATTTATCTGCTCTGTTCCGATGGCTTGAATGACATGGTCGATGACGAAGAGATTGAAAACACACTGTATGCCATGCAGAGCAATTTGCCGATGGCAGTAGAACAATTAATACAAATGGCCAATGATATGGGTGGAAGGGACAATGTTTCAGCCATTTTAATCAAGGTGTTAGCCGATTTTTCGGAACCCAGGGGATGGATGGCCAGTTTGTTGACCCGGTTTAAGAAACAGGCATAAATGAAGGAAAGAAGATGACGGCAAAATTGATCCTCAGTTTGAACGGGACGGTGTTGAAAGAGTATCCGCTGAACAAGGAACGCATCAGCATCGGACGTAAGCCCACCAATGATATTGCCATTGATAATCTGGCAGTCAGCGGCGAGCATGCCTTGGTCGAAACTTTTCAAAGCGATTCTTTTCTGGAAGATTTGAATAGTACCAACGGGGTGATCGTCAATGGTGTGGAAATCAAGCGCCATTTTTTGCAACACAATGATGTGATCGAAATTGGTCGCCATACGCTGGTGTATATCAACGAGCAGCAAGTGCCATCGAACAATATGGAGAAAACGGTATTGGTGCGCTCGTCGCCGCGCATGGCCAAAGCCATGGCAGAAGAAAGCGCGGATGTGGCATCACCAAGGACAATGCGCGGCGACGAAGGGAGTGCCAGTGCGCCACAGTTCCAGCACAATGAGACACAACTGGTCTCGGTGCAGCAATCCGCCGTGGTGCAGGTGTTGAATGGGCCACGCTTTGGCAAAAAGCTGCCGCTGACCAAGACCCTGACAACCTTGGGAAAACCGGGCGTACAAGTGGCGGTGATCGCACGTCGCCCGCACGGTTTTTTCATCACGCATGTGGAAGGCGAAAAATTTCCATTGCTGAACGGACAGTCGTTAAATGACCAACCTCATTTACTGCACGACCACGACGTGATAGAACTGGCCGGGGTCAAAATGGAGTTTTACTTCGAGGATGGTGAAGCGTAAGTGCGCTTGCCAGAATCATATGTTCAGGGCGGCTGAATCATGAAGCTGAAAGTGCTGGGATGCAGTGGTGGGATTGGTGGCAACCTCCATACGACATCTTTCTTGCTGGATGAGGATGTGTTGATTGATGCCGGTACCGGGGTCAATGAGCTGAGTCTGAGTGAAATGTGCAAAATTGATCACGTGTTCATCACGCATTCGCATCTGGATCATATCGCGTGCATTCCTTTGCTGATTGATAGTGTCGGTTCGATGCGTGATCGGCCTGTAACGCTGTATGCTCGCGCCGAAACGCTGGATATTTTGCGTACCCATATTTTTAATTGGAAAATCTGGCCAGATTTCAGCGAAATACCCAATGCGCAGGAGCCTTTCATGCGCTATCGAGAAATTGGCCTGGGTGAAGTCGTGAATTTGGCCGGGCGGCGTATTATGTCGGTGCCGGCGAATCATGTGGTGCCTTCGGTGGGGTATTGTCTGGATAGTGGGCAAGCCAGCTTGGTTTTTACCGGCGATACCACCACCAATGACGCTCTGTGGCGCGTGCTGAACAAAATCGAAAATTTGAAATACATCATCATCGAAACGGCATTTTCCAATAGTGAGAAGGAATTAGCCGTGTTGTCGAAACACTTGTGCCCCAGTTTATTGGCAGAGGAGTTGGACAAGTTCAGCGGGAATGCGGAGATTTTCATCACGCATTTGAAGCCCGGAGAAATGGAGTTGATTATGGACGAGGTCAATCACAGTGAGCATGGTGTTGAAGCCAGAATGTTGCTGAACAATCAAATTTTTGAGTTTTAGGTGCGTGCCGTCAGGCCATCGGTTTCACTTTCGGATTTGGGGACATGAGTACGACAAAAACAACACAGCCACGGGATATGGATCTGGTACTTGAATTCAACAAGAACCTGAACCATGTCACCAACAAGGTGCACGCTGCCAGCAATGTGGATGAAATCATTCTGGAAGTCAGCAAGGATATTTGCGCCTTGTTCAATGCGGAGCGACTGACCATTTACGTGGTCGGCGAAGATAATGCTTCTTTGGTGTCCAAAATCAAGACCGGGTTGAAATCCTTCAAGGATTTGAAGCTGCCCATTTCCGAGCAAAGCGTGGCTGGTTATGTTGCGGTCAATAAAAAGATGTTGAATATCAAGGATGTGTACGATACCCAAGAATTGACGGGGATCAGTCCGCATCTGCGTTTTTTGCAGGAAGTAGATAAGCGTACCGGCTACCGAACCAAGCAAATGTTGGTCGCGCCCATTCTGGAAGCGGGCAACAATAGCTTGGTGGGGGTGATACAAGTCATCAATAACAAGGCGGGCGTGCCGTTTTCCAGCATGGTGGAAGAAGGTCTGCAAGAATTGGCGGAAGGCATTGCAGTTGCGTTGCGTCAGCGCCAGCAAAACAACGGACGTATTCGTACCAAATATGACTCCCTGGTGAGTAATGCGGTGCTGACTGCTGCCGAGTTTGATTTGGCGACCCGGGCGGCACGACGCAAGAGTCTGGATCTGGAAGAGGTGTTGATCCAGGACTTTCAGGTTGGGGTTGCGGCGCTGGGGAGTGCGTTATCGAATTTCTTTGGTGTGCCGTATGAGGCATACAAAGCCGATCGGCTCAAACCATCAGAGTTGTTGCGCAACCTGAAGCGCGATTATGTCGAAAGCAGCCGCTGGATCCCGATTGAAGAAACGCCAGAAGGTCTGGTTATTTTGACCACCGATCCTGAGCATATTCAGGCTTCGCGCGTCGTTAACAATATTTTCTCGCGCCATCGCCTGGTTTTTCGGGTGTGTACGCAGCGCGAATTCAAGCAAACGTTGGATACGTTCTATGGCGCCTCCAGCTCGGCAGCCGATTCGCCGGAAACAGCGGCATTGAACGATGTGGTGTCGGTACAGGATTTGTTGTCTGACTTGTCTGAGCAGGATACGGCCGAAGAGGTTGGGGCGCTGGCGCTGGATGATGCCAGTGCCGCCTCGGACAACGAGTTGGTGAAGCTGGTCAACAAGATCATTATCGACTCCTACAA
>DHYQ01000084.1:19777-34573 GCA_002414205.1 Gallionellaceae bacterium UBA5126
TGGACATTGAACTGCGGGTGGCGACCATTCCGTCCCAAGGTGGCGTCGAAGATGTGGTGATGCGTATTCTGGCGTCTGGTGAGCCGTTGCCGCTGGAAAAGATGGGCTTCTCCAAGAGCAATAACGAACTGATTAAAAGTACCGTCACTAAACCCTATGGTCTGTTTTTTGTCTGTGGGCCGACGGGTTCCGGTAAAACCACCACACTGCACTCCATTCTGAAATACATCAATACACCGGAAACCAAAATCTGGACGGCGGAAGATCCGGTGGAAATTACCCAGAAGGGCCTGCGGCAGGTGCAGATCAACAAAAAGGCCGGCCTGGATTTTGCCACGGTGATGCGCGCCTTCCTG
Source organism: Gallionellaceae bacterium UBA5126 (assembly GCA_002414205.1). Taxonomy (GTDB): domain Bacteria; phylum Pseudomonadota; class Gammaproteobacteria; order Burkholderiales; family Gallionellaceae; genus Gallionella. Next base: position 20,134 of record DHYQ01000084.1, read on the forward strand.
CGTGCTGACCCGGATGTGATTATGGTGGGCGAAATGCGCGACAAGGAAACCGTGTCGATTGGTATTGAAGCGTCCTTGACCGGTCACTTGGTGTTCGCCACCCTGCATACCAATAGCGCGCCGGAATCCATTATTCGTCTGCTGGATATGGGCATGGATCCCTTTAACTTTGCCGATGCGCTGTTAGGCATTCTGGCGCAGCGTCTGGCCAAACGACTGTGTTCGGATTGCAAGAAGCCGCACGTGGCGACACCAGACGAAATCAAGGCGCTGCTGGCTGAGTACAGCTCGGAATTGATGCAAACCACTTTGTGGAAACGTGATCCAAATTCCGCGATGCGGGCGCTGTATGCGGATTGGGTGAAACAGTTTGGCAATGATAAAGGCCAAATTACCTTGTACGACCCTGTCGGCTGTGCCAAGTGCTCCGACACCGGTTACCGGGGCCGGGTGGGTTTGCATGAATTGCTACTGGGGAGTGATGGCGTCAAGCGTTCCATTCAGGGGCATGCGCGCGTGGCAGAGTTGTTGGCGATCGCCTTGGAAGAGGGCATGCACACGCTGAAGCAAGATGGGATGGAAAAGGTGCTGCAAGGCATTACCGATATGCACCAAGTACGCGCGGTTTGTATCAAGTAGTTTTTGCGGAAGTACAATAAAAACCCGGCAATGCCGGGTTTTTATTGTCTATGGCACGCGTGCGACGCGGAAGCCCAAGTTGGCGGTGCTGTCACTCCAGGTTTCACGGCCACGGGCGGTGAGGCGTAAATCCTTGGCCGACATATTCCAGGCGCCGCCGCGTGTTACCCGACGTGCTTCGCTACAGGAGCTGGTCCAACTACTGCCGTCAGTGGGGGCTTGTTGGTAGTTGTCGTGCCAACAATCGTTTACCCACTCCCGCACATTACCGGACATATCAAAGAGCTTGTAAGCATTCGGTTGAAACCGACCGACGGGGTAGGTGCCGTTTTCATTGCTATGGGGACTGCACTCGCTACAGGCTGCATGGTTTTGCCCGATGTCGTTGCCCCAGGGGTAGCGATCGGAGTGGCCCGCGCGCGCGGCAAACTCCCATTCGGCTTCGCTCAGCAAGCGATAGTTGGCGCCCGTTTTTTTCTTCAAAAAGGCGGCGTAGTCTTGCGTATCCTGCCAGTGAATACCGACGATGGGGTGCTCGTTACCGGCTGTGGGTTTGATGTCTTTGCGACATGTACCATCGATCACACAGGCCTGCCATTGTGCGGTGGTAATTTCGTAGCGGGCGACGGACAGAGGGTAGCGTATCTCGACGTGATGGGCTGGCAACTCTTCCTTGGTTTTATCGGTGTCATCGTTGCTGGCGCCCATGGTAAAGCCACCGGGTGGGACGACCACCATTTCTGGGCATTCGGGGCAGTCTTGGAAGACATAGCCGGGTTTGACCGGCATGGCTGCGGCTTGTACGGGGGGGATCTCTGCGGCTTGTTTTGCATGCTCCATTTGGCTGCGATCCACAGTGGCGACTGGATATAGCCAGATGCCCAGTATCAACATGAGTATGCCCATGACAAAGCCGATACCTTGGGCAAATTCACCACCAAGGCGGGAAAGCAAATCCCCGATGAAGGTCAGTCGCCTGCCGGTTAAGCCGAAGAGCGTAAAAATGCCCCCTAGCAGGAGGATAAAGAGGGAGAAGGCTAGCATGAAGTGTCCTTATTGTTCTCAACGACGTTTGTCGTCACGCTTGATTACCTGCCAAATACAAATTCAACCCGGCGATTTAACTGATGATCCTCTGGGGTATTGCCGGGGTATTTCGGTTGGCTCATTCCTTTGCCGGAAGGATAAAGGTGCCCTTTCAGCGCCGGTGCCGTCTGAATCAGCAACGCCACGACCCGCTGGGCGCGTCTTTCCGACAGCGCGCGATTATATGCTGCTTTGCCGCGTACATCGGTATGACCGATGACCTCAATGCGTGGGGTGTCTGATTGTTGCAACGCTTCGGCTATTTGTTGCAGTTGGGCCAAGCCTTCTGCCGTGGGTTGATCGCGATCAAACTCGAACAATACACGGTAATCTACACTGGATTCCACGCCCAGATCGCGCATGCTACGGAGGGCCGCGCGCAACTCATCGGCGCTGAGCGGGCGCTTGTCCAGTTGCTGATCCATGTCTTTTTGCAATGCCAATACCCAGTCTGGCAGAACCATTTGATGCTTGCGGGCAAAATCGCTGGCGACCTTGAAGCCCAGCAGGGCTTTGGGGCGGTCATTGCTGCGATAGTCGTTTTCGGCAAGCCGTCCCATGATTTCCATGCGCATGGTCGGGGGCAGGTGCTGTTGCGTGGCGCGCTCCATGGCATCCAGGAAGGCCGTGTGCGCTTCGGTGTAGCGCGCCGAGGCCATCAGCGCCAAGCCGCTGCGGTAATGCACCTTGGCGTCGCCCGGACACAAGCTGCGTGCCTGAAGGTAATCATTCAGGCGGGCGGCGAGTGGCGTGATCTGATCTGCCTGTTGTATCAGCCGGGCGGCAGCATCGCAATCTTCCTGCGCCTGCACGTTGCCTGTCAGCAGCATTAACAGGCTGCCCATCACGGCGAATTTGCGCATACGATCAGCTCTCATCTTATTTTCCTGTCAAGGCAATAGGGAAGTCTGTCACGCCATTTGGTGCGATGCTGACCGGCGATTGCTGTCCCTTAGTCAATTCCTTGACGCGTTCAGCGACGTAGTAATCCAGCGCCTTGTGCGTCACCTTGCCATTGTGTTGGAAGTCGGCGCGACCACTCAAGCCTTCGATGACGGCCTTGGTAAACGCACCGTTGCCCCAGGCCGGATCTTCTTGCGAGGACTGTTTGCCGGTGGACGCGGCAAACACCACGACGCCATTTTCTGCCGAGGCCAGTTCGTTGACGAAGCCATTGGTGTCTGCCACGCCACGGGTGCGGGCCGAACCTAGGGCGTTACCGGAGTGACAGGTGTCGACGAAGAAAATGGCCTTGCCTGCCAAGCTGTTCAGGGTGATCTTGATGTCGTTCTGCGCCACGCCGGTGCGCAGCAAACGTTCAGTATCGACGTTGTAAGGCAGGAAGTAGTAGTTGCCGTTGTTGTCATTCAAGCCATGCCCGGCGAGGAACATGATGCCGACATCCCGCGACGTCACTTGCGTCTTCAGCCACTCTAGCCCATCCAGCACGGCATCCTTGTCGGCCTTGTCATCGGTCAGCAAACGCACCACCACATCGCCATACAATTTGCCCTTCTGCTTTTGCAGCACAGCGGCAAAGTCACGTGCATCCTTGGAGGCCAGACCGAGGTTGTACTCGGGGTTCTTGTAGTGCGATACGCCCACGGCCAGCACATAGAGCTTGGGTTTGAACATGCTGCTGTCTGTGCGTTGCACCTCGCGCGCACCACCCCAACTGACATTCAGCTTGCCTGCCACCGATACCCCATTGCGGTTTTCCGCGAACAAGGCAATTTCGCTGTCCGCCGAGGGAATGGTGACGTCGATTTCCCGCACTTCCTGGCCGTTAACGTTTTCCTTGCGTGCCAGCCCGCGCTGCTCGATGGTGACCGCTTGACCATTCACCCGCACCCGTACCGAGGTGACGGGGGCATTGTCCGGTGTGCGTACCGAGAACTTCACCTTCACCGTCGTGGAGGAGACGGTCATGCCGGGGGGGGACAGGATGGTAATCACCGGTGGCAGCACTTCGGTAATCGACTGGGTGGATTCACGTCGTCCGGTTTCCTGGTTGGCAGCTTGCAACGCACTGGCTTCGGTGCCCAAAGCCAGCACCTTGCTGACCACGTCAGGGCGGTAATAGCGGTCGCGGAAGCGCGAGGCGGGGAAGAAGTCGGCGGCCTGATCCTTGCCGCGATTGACATGCCAGCCAATCAAGTCCTCCGCGCCGGGGCTGGCGTCGTAGTAGCCGGAGGGCGTCCACATCACCCAGCGTCGCTTGTCCGGGCTGGGGTAGAAGGCCAATTGCTCTTCGCCATCACTGACGCGGTGCCAGCGGATGGTGCCGTCGCTATAGGTCGCCACCACCCAGCGCCCGTCCTGCGAGGTGTTTACCCCCCAAGCCGAGCCCGGTACGGGTTTTTCCCAGATTTGTTGACCGGCACCATCATAGGCGCGCAGCCGCCATTCCGTCCCCAGCACAATCCCGGCACGATCAAAGCGCACGGCCACGCTGCGGGCGCGCTCGTTACTTTTCAGCTTCAGTGCGACATCGTTCAACTTGGGATCGAGATAGTTTTTCCAATTGGTGACCGTCAGGGCAGTGCTGGAGGTGATGGGGCCGGACAAGCCTTCTGTATCTGCGGGCAGGAAGGCGCGACGTTGCGTGTCAAATACCACTGGGTCGCGGCCAAAATTGGCGTAGCCGAAGCGCACTTTGGTGGCGTCGTAAGAGAGTTTGAAGCCATCATAATTGGAGCGGAAATCGACCACTGCTTGGGCATGGTACAGCTCACGGTTACCGGAAGCGTTAATCACCCCCCAGCTTGGCTCGCCACTACTGAAGGCGACTTTGCCACCAGGCAGGGCGACCAGCGACATGACGGTATCACTGGAGACCGGCCAATCGACAAAGTTACCTGCGTTGTAGCTGGAAACTTCCCAGCGGCGGATGAAGCGATTGCCATTATTGACGGCGGAGCCACCGGCAAACAACCATTTGCCATCATTCGACCAGGCGGTGCATTGCATGGCTTCCTTGGCCCCGTTGCTGTCCGGGCTAAAACGTAGCGATAAATCGCTGGCGCTGAGTACATTGACGGCGCTGCTGTCATAGAAGCCCAAAGCCACACGCTGACCATCCGGGGAGAATAGGGTGGTACCCGGATCCCGTCCGCCGGGCGCATTCTGTTTGCTGATTAGATTCAGAGCGCTGTCGCTGTAGCGGTACACGCGCACAAAACCATCTTCGCTACTGGTAATTAACCGGCCATCCTGGCTGAACTGGGCACTGAAGCTGGCGCCGCCATAATCACTGTCCTGTGCCACCACGCGCCCCGTTTCGGTGGAGACCAGACGAATGCCGTGACGCAAGGTCAGTGCGACCGCCAGCAGGCGGCCATCCGGTGAAAAAGCCAGGTGATTGACCACATTGGGCAGATCGACGATGCGGCGCAGCATGCGCCCGCTGGCACGGTCAAAAATAAAGGCAGAATTATCGTCATCGGTCCAGCCACCGGTGGCGACCAGTCGTCCATCAGGCGAAATGGCCACGGCATTCAGCTTGCCCACATTGCCCAGACCAATCGGCGGGCGCAAGGTCGTAAACAAACGCCCGTCGCGCAAATCCCAGACGCGTACCGTCTTGTCATCTGAGGCCGTCACCAACCAACGGCCCGAACGATCGGCGTCAATACGACGTATGACGGCCACGTGTTCGCCGGGATCAATACGCAAAATCGGCTGTGTCGGCAACTCTTCCGCCGGGGCAGTCATGGCGTAAAAAAGAGAGGCGCTTAGTAATGCACTGATTTTTTTCATTAAAGTATCCTTTCGCGCTGCGGTCAGGGTGCGTCTGTAGACTGTTTCCTGAGGTTTTCAGGGGGAAACATTCGCATCAATCTGCCGCCTTCGGGCTGCAAGACAACTGAATAGGAGCGCGATTGTACCGTAGAAATTAAGCCGCCAAGCGCCATTTGCCAACATGCAGCCAGACGGGTTGTATGTTATCTTGCGCGTCGTTTTTATCGCCGGTTTTTTCCATGAGTTTGTTCGCCTTGCTGGCAGCCCTGATGCTGGAACAATTCCATCCGCTGTCGTCGCGCAAATACCTGTACGGTTGGTTGGCCAACTATGTCAATTACTTCCAGCAACAATTCAATGCTGGGGAGCGTCGGCATGGGCGCATGGCCTGGTTGTTGGCGGTGTTGCCGATTACGCTGTTGGCAGTGCTGCTGTTCTGGTTGCTGTATCGGTTACATCCGGTGTTGGCTTGGACCTTGGATGTGGTGGTGTTGTATCTCACCATGGGTTTTCGCCAGTTCAGTCATTATTTCCGCGAGATTTATGAAGCCCTGCGTGGTGGCAATCTGAATGAAGCCCGTCGTGTGCTGGGTAACTGGAGTGGCATGAGTACCCCGGAGTTGAATAGCGAAGAAGTCGCGCGCGTTACCATCGAGCAGGCTTTGCTGGCTTCGCACCGCAATGTGTTCGCAGTGATCGTGTGGTTTGTGCTGTTCAGCGTCTTGGGTTTGGGCGGCGCCGCAGGGGCGCTGTTTTATCGTTTGGGGCAATTTCTGGGCGAACATTGGGGCCGGGCGCCGGTCAGCGAATTGGGCGCGTTTGGTGCGTTTGCCCGCGAGGTGGATCGGTATCTGGAATGGTTATCAGTCCGCCTGCTGGCGCTGACCTTCGCCATTGTGGGAGACTTTGAAAATACCGTGTATTGCTGGCGTACCCAGGCGGCGCAATGGTCCAGCCTGGATGCAGGGATTTTGTTGGCTTCCGGTGCCGGCTCTCTGGGGGTGCGTTTAGGCATGCCGATTCCACAGGAGGGGCAACTAATCGACCGCGCGGAACTGGGTACCGGCGATGAAGCGGATGCCGATTACATGCAAAGCACCATTGGGCTGGTGTGGCGCTCGGTGGTCTTTTGGTTGCTGTTGCTAGGAATGCTGACCTTGGCCAATTTCCTCAGTTAGGGCGCGCAGTTAACGCCATAAGCGTTGCAGCAAGACACTGACGCCGCCGACAATCGCCATGCTCCATACAATGGCCGCCCCGGAGGGCCAGTCTTGGCTGGCGGATAGCCACAGTCCCAGCGCGTAGCCCAAGGTGCCGACCAGACCGGCAACCCAGTACCGGTGACGTTGCAGGCGGTGCGTGGCCAATGCCGGGATGATTAGGCTGGCGAACACCAGATACACCCCTACCAGTTGCACAGAAGCCGTCACTGCCAAAGCAAACATGCTGTAAAACCCGAGTGTGCCCAAGCGGCTGCCGCGCCAGCGCAGCAGCAAGAGCAATACAGCACTGAGCAGCGCGGTGGCGATCAAGGGGGCTTTGCTGACCCACAAAATTTGCCCGACCAGCATATCCTTCAGGTGCTCCCCAGCTTGCAGGTCACTATTCATCAGCAAAATACCTGCGCATGCTGCCAGCACGAACGTCAGGCCGATGGCGGCTTCTTTCACGTCCTCAAACGCCTGTTCAATCCAGCTCAGCAACAGCGCGCCTGCCAGTGCGCTGCTGGCGGCAATGCTCTGCACCACCCAAGGATTGCCACCGTGCAATAACAATGTGGACGTGATCACGCCGAGTCCGGCGATTTGCGCGATGGCCAGATCGGCAAAAATCACCCCGCGCGCCAATACCTTCATGCCCAGCGGAATGTGTGTCGATAACACCAACAGCCCGGCAATAAACGCCGGGATGAGGATAGATAATTCGATGGTGTTCATTTCAGTGCGGCCAGCAGGCGGTTCAGGGTGTCATCAAACAAGCTAAATAAATCAAACGCTTGAGAGCTTCCGCCCACCGTGTAAGGAATCTCCACCACCGGCAGATGGCTGCGTTCGGCAAACCATGCGGCCGAGCGTGGCGATTGGTAGGCTGCGCGCAGCACCATACGTGCCGGTTGGTGTTGCAATTGAGTGACTACTGTACCGAGATAGGCAACGCTGGGCTCCATACCGGGTTTGGGTTCCAGCGAGGCGACCTCTTTCAGGCCCAGCCAGTTGCTGAGGTAGGGGAAGCCCTTGTGTTGCACCACCACCGGCACGCCACGTAGTGGTGCGCCTTGTTTTTCCCAACGGGCAATGGCAGTGCGCCATTTTTGGCTAAAAGCCGTCAGTTGTTGCTGATAAAACGTCGTGTTGGCGGGGTCGAGTTGCATCAGGCGTTTGCTCAACGCTTCCGCGATAGGCAGGAAATTGCGTGGATCTGTTTGAATGTGCGGGTTGCCTTGGCTGTGCATGTCTCCGTCTGCACGATCCAGTCGGGTCGGAACTTCCAGCATTTTGACCGCGCTGCTGGCCAAAAAGTAGCCAGTGTTACCCGGTTGTAGCCCGCTGTTGCCAGATTCGCGCAGAATCACCGGCAACCAAGCCATTTCCAGCTCTGCACCGGTACAGACCAGCAATTGTGCGCTGCGCGCCTTGGCAATCAAGCTGGGGCGGGCTTCGACGCGGTGTGGATCTTGTAACGGCCCTGTGGCGGTGTAGATGTTGACTTGGTTCCCCGCCAATTGTTGGGTCAGGGCGGTCCATTCCGGTTCGCAGGAAAAGACGTTGAGGGAGGCCTGTGCGGCCGGGCTGGCCAGCAGCCATACGCCGAGTAACAATAATTTTTTCATTTCATCCAATCCTTAATGTGCGGTGATCGCGCAGTGGTGTTGCCAAGCAAGGTATATGCGGCGGTCTCTGGCCTAGGGGCATGGCTCAGAGCGCGCTGCCGCAAATAAATTCCGTTGCTATCCTCAATATTGATGCGCCCCATGTGCGCCCAGACTCATGATGTATTGAATAAACAACTGGTTATCTGGCAATCCCTGCCGCGATTGGTGACGCGCCAATTGCAGGCGCAGGCGGGAAAATTCACTGGGACTGTAGTCCAGCATCACGCTGGTGCGGCGCGGCAGATAGCCGTAGTTGCCAATCACATTGCCGACATTCAGCGCGCCGATTTGTGCCACGCCGGGGTCGAGTTGGTCATAGCGCAGCCCGGCGCGCCAGTGTGGCATGAACTGATACACGCCCTGCGCATACCAGCCGCTTTGGGTATTGCGGTAGCTGTCGGTGACGCCCGCGCCCGCCGTGTTGTAGGTCAGTTGCCCGGACAAGGTGCGGCGGAAGTATTCGGCCTGCACCTTCAGATAACGCTCGGCGATGTTGCCGTTGGGGCTGTATTTCCACACCAGATCCGCGCCCACGGTGCGGCTGTCGCCGTTGAAGCTATTGCTCACCCCGCCCACGGTGCCCAGTAAATCCGGCACGCCCGTGCTGGCGGCGTTGACCTGCTTGGTGTCGTGCAACGACAACCCGGCACGCCAGCTATGTTCCACGCCTATGTCGTCACCGATATGCACAAACACAGTGCCCGCGCCCGCGCCATTGCGATTTTGCCGATCCGTGCCGGGGAAAGTACGCCCGCGCCCCAACTCGCCGCCCAACTCGACAAACATCTCGGTCGGGGCCAGCCATTTCAGTTGCACGCCGTCCTCGCCCATCTGGTTGTTCCATAAATTGGCATACACCAGCGGCTGATCGACAAAATCCCAAGCGTGCGCATGCACTTCGTTCAAATAGCCCAGCCCGGAAAAGAAGCGGCCAAACTTCAGATTCACGCCATTGCCCAAGCTGGAGTTCTGAATGTAGGCATTTTCCACCGTCACGCCGCCTGCCGCCGCCAGCGCCATGGTGGCTACGCCGCGAAACTGCGGGTCGATATTGGCGGAAATGCCCAGCTCGGATTCGCCCAGACTAAAGCCCGCCGTGTGGCCGGGATTGGGATTCATGGCAAAGCCGGTAGGTGGGATGGCAGGGTCGCGTTTCAACTGCCCGTAAGTGCCGCCCAGAATCAGCGAAAGACCGGGATTGAAGGCGTTTTCAGGGTTGCTGGGGGCGGGTTGGCGTGCGGCGTCCAGTGCTTGCTGGCTGGCATCGGCGGCCTGCTGGCTGACTTGTTGCGCCTGTTGACTGGTTGCCTCGGCCTGTTGCAGCCGTTTTTCCAGCGCCTCGTAGCTACGTTTCAGTTGCTCCATTTGCTGGCGCAGCGCCTGCAACTCCGCCGTGTCCGCCGCCTGTGCGGCAGGCAATAGTAACGCCAGCAGTGCTAAGCCCAAGCTATTTTGTCTGACTCTCATTGTGTGCTCCAAAAACAAAAAACCAGACGCACATCAAGCAAGATGCGCGCCAAACATCCGCTAACAGCAGATGACACGGATCGTTTCAGGTTAAACCGGTGGGGCGCGTGCGGAAAAGACCGCAAAGTGACGAGAAGAACCGCACGTGGCACAAACACCCAGACAGTTTTTTCGTGATGGTGGGAGGGGTAGTAGTGGGCTTGCGGTGGCCAGAGCCGTTTCGCTCTGGGCATACTTGTCACACAGATTGCACTTGTCATCGAGCAATTTGCCCTGTTCCGGGTGCCCATGCTGATGACTCAGGCTGTGCACATAGCTGCCAAGCTGGGTGAACAGCAGCAACAGCAAAAGCGCAAGGTAAAGCAACGGGCGGGCCAACATGGGGGCGCATTCTAACCAAGGGGGGGAGGGAAGGCAACGCGCAGGGGGCGAGGGTGTGTGCGGTGCGCGAATGCCGGGCGGTAATTTGCACCCACACTCGCCAACAGTTAGCGCTTCACCGCCACCAAATCCACCAGCGCCGACAGGCCATCGTGCCCCGCGCCTTCGTGGATCACGCTGTCGTGTTCGCGCAGGTGTTCGATGTCCATATCTGCGAAAGCCAGGCGCAGCAGTTCGGCGGTGTAGAGGTTTTCCACTTGCGACGGGCCGCCGGTGCGGTATTCCAGTTGGCGCGGGGCGTAGCCTTGCAACAGCAGCAGGCCGCCGGGTTTCAGGCACTGTTTGATGCACTCGAACATCTCTTCGCGCAGGCCGGGCGGGGTGAACTGGATGAAAATGCCCACCACCACATCAAAGCGCGCCGTTCCCCAATCCCAATTCAGCAAATCGGCTTGCTCAAATGTCACCTGCACGCGGTTTTCGTCGGCATGGCAACGCGCTTTGCGCAGCGCCACGCTGGAGCTATCCACCGCCAGCACGTCCAAGCCCTGCTGCGCCAGCCAAATGCCGTTGCGCCCTTCGCCGTCGGCAATCGCCAGACAGTGCCCGCTTTTCGGCAGCCGCGCTTGCTGGCTGCGCAAAAAAGCATTTGGCTCCTTGCCGAAATGAAATTCCTCTCCGGCATAACGTTGATCCCAAACCTGACTCATATTCCCCTCCACGCAAAAAGTGCGCAGTTTACGCGTGGCCTCGCGCAGTCTCCACCCTTTGTTCATGCGGGTTTTGCCGGAAAATTGCGCCAGAATCTAGTCCGTGACAGGGGGTTTGCGGCATAATGTCGCAGTTTTTGCGCGGGTATCGCGCATTTTTTGCCTTGATTTGTAAAGATTTTTTTTAGTTTCAATAAGATAGCCAACTTTTATGAGTACAGATACCCCTATCACGCCAGCGGACGAAAACCAGATTATGGCCGAGCGTCGGCAAAAGCTGGCCGCCATCCGCGCTGCCGGTGTGGCCTTCCCCAATGATTTTCAGCGCGAGCACTTTGCCGCTGATTTGCACGAACAATATGAAAGCTGGTCGCACGAGCAACTGGAAACGGCGCAAATTCCGGTGGCGCTGGCCGGGCGCATGATGCTGAAGCGGGTGATGGGCAAGGCCAGTTTTGCCACCGTGCAGGACATGAGCGGGCGCATGCAATTGTTCATCAGCAACAACGACAGCGGCGAGGAAACCCATGCCGCGTTCAAGCACTATGACCTGGGCGACATTCTGGGCGCGAATGGCGTGCTGTTCAAAACCAAGACCGGCGAGTTGTCGGTGCGCGTGCAGCAATTGCGTTTGCTGACCAAATCGCTGCGCCCCATGCCGGAAAAATTCCACGGTCTGAGCGATCAGGAGCAAAAGTATCGCCAGCGCTATCTGGACTTGATGACCAACCCCGATTCGCGTCAGGTGTTCATCACCCGCACCCGCATCATTCAAGCCATTCGGGAGTTTTTCATCCGCCACGGCTATCTGGAAGTGGAAACGCCGATGATGCACCCCATTCCCGGCGGCGCGTCGGCCCGGCCTTTTGAAACCCATCACAACGCGCTGGACATGAAGATGTATCTGCGCATCGCGCCGGAGTTGTATCTGAAGCGCCTGGTGGTGGGCGGCTTTGAAAAGGTGTTTGAAATCAACCGCAATTTCCGCAACGAAGGGCTTTCCACGCGCCACAATCCCGAATTCACCATGCTGGAATTCTACGAGGCCTACCGCGATTACCATTACCTGATGGATTTCAGCGAAAGCCTGTTCCGCGAAGTGGCGCAAAAGGTGCTGGGCACCACGCAGATCACCTATCAAGGCAAGGCGCTGGATTTGGGCTTGCCCTTCCACCGTTTGACCATGGTGCAGGCGATTCAGAAATACCATCCGCAATTCACGACCGAGCAACTCAACGAGCGCGAATTTTTGGTCAACCAACTGGAAGACCTGAAGGCCAAGTACAAGCCGGAAGACGGCATTGGTGGCCTGCAACTGTCGCTGTTCGAGGAACTGGCCGAATCGCATCTGTTCGAGCCGACTTTCATCATCGACTATCCGGTGGAAGTGTCGCCCTTGGCGCGTAGCAGCGATAGCCGCCCCGGCATTACCGAGCGCTTCGAGCTGTTCGTGGTCGGGCGTGAATTGGCCAACGGCTTCTCGGAATTAAATGACGCCGAAGACCAAGCCGCCCGTTTCGATGCCCAAGTAGCGGCCAAGGACGCGGGCGACGAGGAAGCGATGTTCAAGGACAACGATTACATCCGCGCCCTGGAACATGGCCTGCCACCCACCGCCGGACAAGGGATTGGTATCGACCGGCTGGTGATGCTGTTGACCGACAGCGCCAGCATCCGCGACGTGATTCTGTTCCCGCAAATGCGGCCCGAAGCGCAATAAATGGACCTCACCGCCCGCCTGCTGGAAACCTACCCGCTGCTGCGCGATTTGCCGCCGGACGCTCGTGAGTGCCTGCTGGCGTCCGGGCGGCGGGTGGCGATTCCGGCGGGCACGGTGGTGTTTGACGAGCAACAGCCCTGTCAGGGTTTTCCGCTGGTGTTGTCCGGCTCGATTCGGGTGATTAAGGCCGCTGCCAGTGGGCGCGAGTTGCAGTTGTACCGCGTGCAGCCGGGAGAAAGCTGCATCCTGACCAGCAGTTGCTTGCTGGGGCACACGCGCTATCTGGCGCGGGGTGTGGCGGAAGAAGGGTTGGAAATGCTGTACCTGCCTGCCAGCGCGTTTCACCAGTGGTTCAAGGAACACGAAGCCTTCCGGCAGTATGTGTTCGAGTTGTTTTCCGAGCGGCTAACCGATTTGATGGAATTGGTGTCGGCGGTAGCTTTTCAAAAGCTGGATCAGCGTCTGGCGGCCTTGTTGTTGCAGCGCGGGCCGGTGCTACGGGCCACGCATCAGGCGTTGGCCGACGAATTGGGCTGTGCCCGTGAAATCGTCAGCCGTTTGTTGAAAGGATTCGCCGAGCAGGGCTGGCTGAAGTCCGGGCGAGAGTCCATTGAAATTTTGCAGCCTGCTGCGCTGAAAAAAATGTTGTGATGCAGCCGGTTTTCCAAGGAGAAAAAAAGGATGAGTGATCTGCAAATTGCCTTGATTATCATCGGGTTGCTGGTATTGGCCGCAATTTATGGTTATGGTCAATGGCAGCAGCGCGAATACAACCGCCGCCGGGATTCTGCCTCAGTTGTGCGCAATCATCTGGAGCCACGTGAGCGTGGCGGTTTATTCCGCCCCTTGTCAGAAAAAATTGCCCAAAGCCGTTTGGCGGATCAATTTGAAAATTTGCTGGATCACCCGCTGGTGCGTCATAACCCGGAGCCGCCGGAGCTGGAACCGCAGCCGGTCAGCGCAGAGCCGGAACTGCCGGAAGCACCGCTGGTGGTGGATACCTGTGTGTTGTTCAATGAGCCCAGTGATTTAGTCATGGTGTTGCGCCCGGAAGCCGCCGTGACCGCAGCGGCGCTGAATCAGTTATGGCCACATCGTTTTGATTACAGTAAACCGTTGCAGGTGTGCGGGCGGACGCGTGACCTGCCGCACTGGGAGCGGGTGATTCCCGATAGCCCGGTGTACTACACCGAGTTGCGCGTGGCGTTGCAATTGGTTGATCGCAGTGGCTTGATCAGCGAATCGCGCGCCTTGGGTTTTGTCACTTTGGTGCAAAGCATTGCCAACACCATTCCGGCCACGTGTGACTTGCCGGAACTGGCCTTGGCCTACCAAAAGGCGCGGGAACTGGATCAGTTCTGTGTCGAAGTGGACAAGATGGTGGGCATTAACTTGATGCCGGTGGAGGACAAGCCACTGACTGGGCCGCAAATTGCGCAAGTCGCAGCCGAACTGGGGCTGTCGCTGGAATCCGATGGTGCTTATCATCTGTTGAATCTTCAGGGGCAAAGTTTGTTTTCACTGATTAATCAGCAGGATGAACTCTTCCAGTTGCACACCTTGCCCAATTTGCAAACAGCCGGGATCACCTTGTTGCTGGATGTGCCGCGTGCGGCTGACCCACTGGGGCAGTTTGACCAGATGGTGCAAGTCGCGCTGAAACTTGCCGACGCGCTGGATCTGGATCTGGTCGATGATGAGCGGCAGATGTTAAGCGAAGCTGGGGTGTTGGCCTTGCGTGACGCTATCGCCAGTATGAAAGCGCACATGCTGGCGCGTGGCATGGTGCCCGGTAGCGTGCATACCCGCCGCCTGTTCTCCTGA
>DHYQ01000074.1:0-9415 GCA_002414205.1 Gallionellaceae bacterium UBA5126
TGGCGTTGTACCTGCTGTTCCAGATTCTGGATCAGTTCGGCAACTACAGCCCTTTCCTGTACTTCCAGTTCTGACATGACACACGCCAAATTCTTTTCCCTGTTGGTGGCGAGCTGTGTGCTGCTGTACGGTGCGGTGGCCAGCTATTTTCTGCCACTGGCCAGTTTTGAATCCGAATTGACCCGTATGGGCCAAGTACCGGAGCGCGAATTCGGCTGGCGTGCGCCGCAACCGGCCTTGCAGGCCGAGTGGATGCGGCAGGCCAGTTGGCAGGAAGCCGATGTGCTGGTGATCGGCGACAGTTTTTCTGACAGCCGGGTGTGGCAAACCGTCCTGACGCGGCAGGGGCTGAAGGTGCACACCGAGCATTGGTCGGCCATCCGTGGGGTGTGCGAGGATTTTCAGCCCTGGTTGCGGCGCATGGGGTTTCAGGGGCGGCATGTGGTGCTGGAAGTCGTCGAGCGCAATGTCGCCAGCGGTTTGCCCGCGCTGCTGCCCTGTCAGAAAATGGATCCACATTTCAGCGTGTTGGCCAATCAGCCACGCCCGCTGCCGCCGGTAGAAATTGACCGCGAGGCACGCCACAGCGACGGGCGCTTGTCGATTGGCCTGCAAGTGGCACGCAACCTGAAAAGCTATGTGCAACAAAGCAGCGCGCCGAATTTTGTGCGCATGGCGCTGGCCAATGGCGTGGAAGTGCGGCGCATGTCGAATGGCTGCCGTTTGTTCAGCCATGCCCGTTGTCAGGACAGCCTGTTCCTGACCTACGATCCTGTGGCCGACATCGACGATGCCGCGCTTGAGGCCGCCGTCAAATTGCAGCCGCGCCTGGCTGGCTTGCATGTGGTGTGGGCCTTCGTGCCAACCAAATCCACCGCCTACCTGCATCCCAACAAAACCTTCTGGCAACGTGCCGCCGCCCGCCTCAACGCCCCCGATTTGCTGGGCATGACCCAAGTCGCGCTGGATGAGGAAGTGGTCGATCTTTACCCCGCCAATAACACCCACTTCTCCACCACCGGCTATTTGCTGATGGGCGAAACAATCTGGCAAGCCATGCGGCGGGGGTTTTAAAAGCGCTTGCGGCGTTGCGTCAGTTGCCCTGTTCCCACTGCCCGTTGCCGGGTTTGGGATCCCAGGCTTCGATGTCTTCCAGCGGGTAGTGGTAGCGCAGGGCGTAGCCGACGCGGCGCAGTTTGCCCAGCCAGGTGCCGCGCACGTTGGCGCTGGGGTTGTCGGGGGTGGTGGCCGTGCCATTCGCCAATGCGGGCAGGTAGCGGCGGTGGAATTCGATTTGGGTGATGCCCCATTTCATGACGAAAATCCGCCCGCCGAGGTTGTGCTTGATGCGTCCGGTGCTCTTGCAACCGAAGTGGTAGAAGCGGCTGGCCCCGACGATGCGGAAGGTGCGGCATCCGGCTACGCAAAATTTCATCAGCAAATCATCATCGCTGCTCATACCGGGCGAGAATTCCAAGCTGTAGCCGCCGACCATGTTCCACCATTTTTTGTGCACCAGCGTGGGCTGCGAGCACGCGCCATTCTTATCACCACGCGGATCGGCGCGGAAGTGTTGCAGAAAGGCGGCTTCGTCAAAGGTGTCCGGGCTGCGGCCAAAATCCTGTTTGATGAGATTGGGATGACCGCCGGTTTCCGGTTGAATCAGCGTGCCGAAATACATCACCAATTCCGATGGCTGCGAGGCAATGGCTTCCAGCAGCGCGGTGTCCCAACCCGGTGCGGCCACCATGTCGTCGTTCATGTACAGCACCCAGTCGTGGCTGGCCTGCGCGAACAGGTGGTTGACGGCCAGACACACGCCGACGTTCTTGTCGCTGCGGGTGTATTTCAGCCCCTGACTTTTCACCCATTCCAATGAGCCGTCGGTGCCTTCGTTGAGGTGGACGATGATTTCGTGTGCTTGGCTAGAGTGGCGGCGCAGGCTTTCCACACACAGTTGCAGATAGGGCAGGTTGTTCCAACTGGGGATGACGATGCTAAACATGGGAGTCCTTCGTGGGGTGATGCGGGTTGTAGCAGGCGGCCAACAGGATGGCGACGCCCAGACTGTAAAAGGCGGTGGCTAAGGTCAGGTTGAGAAATTCCACGCTCAGGCCGAATATCAGGCAGGCCAGCACAAAGACCTTGCCCAGCAGGGCGTAGTAGCGTTGTGCGGGTGACAAGCGGGCAGCGCGGCGGAACAGGTGCAGTGGTACCAGATAGATCGCCAACATGGCGAGCAAGCCCGGCAGTCCCATGCCAGCGGCTTTGGACAGCAGGTCGTTGTGGATTTCACCCTGGCCGAGTTGCGCGGCGTAGGGGGTCAGTTGACCGGCTTGTTGCAGGCGCACCGTCTCGGCGGCAAAGCCGGTGGGGCCGACGCCCAGCAGCGGGTGTTGAGCCACGGTGCTGATGGCCGCCCGATAAAGTTGCAGGCGGGCACCGAGCGAGGTGTCGTGGTTGCCGACTTGCCAAGCCCGATAGTCGTCGCCCAAGCGGGTGACGCGTTGTTGGAATGCCGGGCTTGCGGCGAACAGTGCGCTGACCAGCAGGCACAAGGCCAGCAAAGTGGCGAGCAGCTTTTGCCAGCCCCAGCCGCGATGGTGCAACACCAGCAGCAGTAGCACGGGCAGTGCCAGCCAGCCGCCGCGTGAGCCGGACAGCAGCGAGGCGGCGATGCCGGCCAGACCACCCAGCAAATACAGGGCACGCAGTCCGGTGTGTGCCGGGCGCAGCAAGCCGCACAGCGCCAGCACGCCTAATAGCAGGGCGAGATCGCCGTAGTGAATCAAATCCAGTGCCGGGACGCCGAGGCGACCTTCGTCCAGTGGGCGGCTGAGTAGCCAACCGGCCAAGGTCGCCAGCGCGCAGCCGGGTAGCAGGCCGTCAAAAGCGCGCAGCGGCAGGCGTTGCAGCAGGAAAAAGACTGGCAGGGCCAGAAAATAGCGCGCCGGGGCGTCGTGGGCGTGGCCGCTGAAGGGTTGGTTCGCCAGTTGGCTCACCAACGTCACCAGCGGCAAGGCCAGCATGGCGGCTAGATAGCCGCGCCAGGCCGGTTGTCCCCATTGCGAGGGCCGCAAATCCTTGGGCGAGGCGAAACGTACCCACAGTGCCAGCAGCAACAGCAGCAACAGCACGGCGTTGGTGCCGCCCTTGACGCTGAGGGTCAGCACGGGATAGGCCAGCAGCAACGCCCCCACCAGCGTGGTGAGTGTGGTCAGGGCGCGGCTGGGGGGTACGGCGTTCATGGCGTCCCGACGAAGCGGCTGAGGCGGCGTTTCCATTCGCTGCGCAGTAATTCGCGGCGCAATGCGGCGCTATTTTCCGGCTCCGGCAGTTGCGGCGCGGCCAGTGGCTCGCCCCGGCGCAGGTAGTAGCGGTTGAACACCGATTGGCGCATGCCCCACTTTTGCAGGAATTGTTGCGCGCCGTCGTTCTTTTTGACTTTGCCGGTGGATTTGGACTGGAAGTGATACACCAGCGAGCTGCCCACGCCGATAAAGGTGCGGCAACCGGCGTGCCACAGTTTCATGGCGAAGTCGTTGTCGCTGCTCATGCCGGGGGAGAATTCGCTGCTGTAGCCGCCGACTTTGCACCACCAGCGTTTGTGTACCAGCGTGGGCGGCCAAGTGGAACCGTACCAGTCGGCCTTGTGGAATTTGGGCAAATCCGCCAGCAGTTGTTGCTCGGCGAAGCGGTCGGTGTCGCGGCCATAGTCGCCGACCAGCACGCAGGGGTTGCCGCTTTCCACCGGCTCGATCATGGTGCCGGACAGCATGAATAAATCGCTGTCCAAGGTCTGCACACGCGCCAGCAAGGCGGTGTCCCAGCCGGGGCAGCAGTACATGTCGTCGTTGAGGTACAGGATGTAGTCGTGTTTGGCCAGCATGGCGGACTCGTTCACGGCAAAGCAAATGCCGATGTTGCCAGGCGAGGCGGTGTGGTCGTAGCCCTGGGCGCGCACCCAGTCCAGCGTGCCGTCGCTGCCGTCATTGACGTGGATGATGATCTGGTGGCGATGGGCGGAATTTTGCTCGATGCTGCGCACGCAAAGTTGCAGCAGGGCGAGGTTGTTCCAGGTGGGGAGCAGGATGGAAAACATGGTCAGTGGGCGCAGACGGCACACGCGGGGTCGCGGTGCAGGTTCAGGGTTCGGGGTTGCATGGAGAGGGCGTTGACGGTGAGCAGTTTGCCGCGTAGGCCGTCGGGTAGGCCGATTAACAGCTTCAGGGTTTCGGCGGCCTGCACCGTGCCGATGATGCCAACCAGCGGGGCAAAGACGCCAGTGGTGGCGCAGCGCAGGGTTTCGGCTTCGCTGTCTTCCGGGTACAAACAGTTGTAGCATGGCGCGTCCGGCTGGCGGAAATCGAACACCGTCACTTGCCCGCTGAACTGAATTGCCGCACCCGACACCAGTGGTTTGCCCAGTTGGCGGCAGGCGCGGTTGATGGCGTAGCGGGCGGTGAAGTTGTCGCTGCAATCCAGTACCACGTCGGCTTGGGCAATCAACGCCTCCAGTCCGGCGATGTCAGCCCGTTCGGCAATCGTCACACATTCCACTTCCGGGTTGAGGGCGTGCAGGCTTTGCGCGGCGGAATGGACTTTGTAATGGCCGATGCTGGCGGTGTGATGGGCGATTTGCCGTTGCAGATTGCTCAAATCCACGGTGTCGTGGTCGCACAAAATCAACTTGCCCACGCCGCTGGCGGCCAGATACAGCGCGGCGGGCGAACCCAGTCCGCCCAGGCCGATAATCAGCACCGTGCCCTCCAGCAGGCGCTGTTGGCCCTCGATACCGATTTCATCGAGCAAAATGTGGCGACCGTAGCGCAGCAGTTGGGTGTCGTTCATGAGGGAAACAAAACGGGGCGTATGCCCCGTTGCTTATTTGTAGTGGCGTAATTCCGGCGGCGTGTCGTCACGGTCACCGTGCGGTTCATGGCTATATACCTCGGCAAACACCGCGCGGGCGACCTGCTTGGTGTTGTGTTCCGGGATGTCCATATTGTGACAACAGGTGTCTTCACAGTAGTAAATCACCTGCCGACACACTTCATGCAACAAGCTGTGATCCAGCTTGAAACCTTCTGCCATCAGGGCTTGCTCCAGACTTTCCAGCGTATGCTGATGCAGGTTATAGCTGACCCACAGGCTGTTGGGTTTGTTGCCACGCTCCACGGTGCAGTTGGGCAGGCTTTCCAGTAACAGGGTTGCCTGCATCACCTGATTTTCCGGCTCCTCGGCGAAGAGGATTTCGCGGCGTTTATCCAGATCGGGGGTGTTGGGCATGGTACGCCTCCTTTTCTGTGGTTATTTGGCACGCAGAATCTGCATTCCCTTCAGCAGGTTGAGTGCCTGATTAAGTTGATAGTCACCCTTGGAGCCATACTCGGCCATGACGGGTTTTTTGCCCGCATTATGATTTTCGCCAGCAGCGGGTTTCTTGCGCTCGGATTTTTCTTCGGGTTGTTTGTCGTTGCTGAGGTGATTGTCCAGATCCGCTTCGCGCAGGCGGAAGGCGTTTTCACCCTCTGCATTGGCCGGATCTTCCACCAAAATGTCCGGTACGATGCCCTTGGCCTGAATCGAACGTCCGCCGGGAGTGTAATAGCGGGCGGTGGTCAGCTTGACGGCGGTGTTGTTACCCAGTGGCAGAATGGTTTGTACCGAGCCTTTGCCGAAAGTCTGCGTCCCCAGAATGACGGCGCGCTTGTGATCTTGCAAGGCCCCCGCGACGATTTCCGACGCCGAGGCGGAGCCGCCATTCACCAGCACGACCATGGGCACATTTTTCACGGCGGCGGGCAGGTTTTTCAGCGGATCATCGCTATTCTCGCCACGCAAATAGTCGTCGGGCACGGCGCTCAGACGCATCTTGGCATCCGCCGTGCGGCCTTCGGTGTACACCACCAAGGATTTTTTCGGCAGGAAAGCCGCCGATACGCCAACCGCACCCGTCAACAAACCACCCGGATCATTGCGCAAATCCAGCACCAGGCCCTTCAGATCGCCTTTGTTTTCTTTGTACAGCTTTTCCAGCGCGGCACCGAGGTTTTCCGTGGTGTGCTCCTGGAACTGGGTGATACGGATAAAGCCGTAGCCAGATTCCACCAGCTTGGGTTTCACGCTTTGCACCTTGATGACCGCACGCACCAGCGTGACCACGATGGGTTTGGGCGCATCCTTGCGAATGATGGTCAGCACGATTTTGCTGCCGGGTTTGCCGCGCATGCGTTTGACAGCCTCGTTCAGGGTCAGCCCCTTGACCATGGTGTCGTCCAGCTTGACGATCAGGTCGCCGCTCTTGACGCCTGCATGGAACGCCGGGGTGTCTTCGATGGGGGAAACCACCTTGACCAAGCCGTCTTCCATGCCGACTTCAATCCCTAAACCACCGAATTCGCCCTGAGTGCCGACCTGCAATTCCTTGAAGGCATCGGCATCCAGATAAGAGGAATGTGGATCGAGCCCGCTGACCATGCCGTTGATGGCCTCGGTAATCAGCTTCTTGTCGCTGACGGGCTCGACGTAGTCGCTCTTGATGCGACCAAATACATCGGCAAAGGCGCGTAACTCTTCCACTGGCAGCGGTGTGGCCAGGTTTTCCCGGTCGGCATGAGCGGCAAATTGCAGGGTCAGGGCGGCACCTGTAAACAACCCTAGACCAACCAAACCTATTTTTTCAAAACGCGGCATTTTCGCTCCAAACGCTAGTAGTTAAGGCAAGCGCATGCTTGCCATGATGTGTCGAGTATAAACCGGAATGGCGGTTTTATTGTCCGTCTGCGTCATCCAGGGTAATCAGACTTTGCCCATCCATTTCGGCAGGGACGGGGAGTCCCATGATGGTGAGCAAGCTGGGGGCGATGTCGCGCAAGGCGCCGCCATCGCGCAGATGAGCGCTGCGTCCGACATACACAAAGGGGACTAAGTTCAATGTGTGTGCGGTATGTGCCTGATGCGTGGCGGGATCTTCCATTTGCTCGGCGTTGCCGTGGTCAGCAGTGATGATGACTTCGCCGCCGATGCTGCGCATGGCGTCCACCACGCGTCCGATGCACACATCCAGCGTTTCGATGGCGGCTTTGGCGGCGCCGAAATTGCCGCTGTGGCCCACCATGTCGCCATTGGCGTAGTTGCACATCAGGGCGTGGTATTGCTGTGACAGAATCGCCTCGACCAGTTTGTCGGTCACTTCCACCGCGCTCATGGCGGGTTGCAGATCATAGGTGGCCACCTTGGGCGAGGGCACCAGTACGCGGTCTTCGCCAGGGAAGGGCTGCTCGCGGCCACCGTTCATGAAGTAGGTGACGTGGGCATATTTTTCCGTTTCGGCGATGCGCAGTTGTTTCAGGCCGAGGTTGGACAGGTATTCGCCCAAGGTGTTGTGGATTTCGCTGGGCGCGTAGGCGCAGGGCAGCTTGAAATCCACGCCGTAGCTGGATAGGGTGGTGAAGTTGGCCAGATGCGGGAAAGTCTTGCGCGGGAAGCCATTGAAACCGTCATCGGTCAGGGCGCGGGTGATTTCGCGCGCGCGGTCGGCGCGGAAGTTCATGAACACCACGACGTCGCCGTCCTGCATAAACGTGGGGGAGTGTCCGACGGCGGCCAAGGTGGTGGCCTGAACAAATTCATCGCTTTCACCACGAGCGTAGGCCATTTCCAGTCCGGTCAGTGCATCGCTGGCCGTGAATTTTCCCATGCCCTGGGTCAGCAGGTCATACGCCTGTTCCACGCGCTCCCAGCGATTATCGCGATCCATCACATAGTAGCGCCCACACAGGCTGGCGATGTGGCCGGTGCCCAGTTGCGCGCAGCGATCCTGTAAGGCTTGCAATGACGCAGCCGCACTCTTGGGTGGGGTGTCGCGGCCATCGAGGAAAGCATGCACGGCCACTTGGTGCAGCCCTTGGCGCGCTGCCATGTCCAGCAGGGCAAAAATATGGCTTTCGTGGCTATGCACCCCGCCGGGTGACAACAGGCCCAGTACATGCAGGGTGCTGCCGTTCTGTTTTGCGGTTTGAATGGCTTGGCTCAGGGCTGGATTGTTGAAGAAAGTACCTTCTTCAATATCCACATCGACTCGGCTTAATTCCTGATAGACGACCCGCCCGGCACCAATGTTCAAGTGGCCGACTTCGGAGTTACCCATTTGCTGGCTGGGTAGACCGACGGATTTTTCCGATGCATTCAGCAGGGTATGGGGGCAGGTTTGCCAGAGTTGATCCCAATGGGGTTTGTGGGCGGCGGCAATCGCGTTAGAATCAAGTGCCTCGCGGTAGCCAAAGCCGTCGAGGATGAGCAGTAAAACAGGCGTGGTTTTCATGAAAATCGCTGGGGTTGTCCCTTAATGCAAACTGTTTTATTTTAGCCGAAATCTTTGTGATTACTAAGTTTTTACCATGGAATGCAAAAATGCCTTACTCGCTACTTGACCATCAACAGGATATCGAGCGTGCTGCGATTGCCATCAAGGCGATAGCGCATCCCCTGCGTTTGCGGATACTGTGCTTGCTGGGTGAGCAGGAAGTGTCGGTGCAGGATATTGTGGAACAGTGCGGTACCTCGCAGAGCAATATCTCGCAACATTTGGCGATCTTGCGTGACAAGGGAGTGTTGGGGACGCGCAAGGAGGCGAATTATGTTTACTATCGCATCAACGACCCGCGTACCCTGAAGTTGGTGGGATTAATGCGGGAGGTTTTCTGCTCGGATCCGCTTTGAATGATAATCACGGTTGTCTTTTGTTGACTATATTAGTATATTCTAATCCTTTGACATTGTATAAAATTAGGGCAGGTTGGATGAAAAATTACTGGATTTCCTTGGTGTTGCTGAGTTGTAGTGCGGCGGTGCACGCTGCGTCGCCGGTGGCGACAGTGCCGGTGCAATATCGTGAGGTGCTACAAGCCTATCGGGTGGATGGCTTGGTCGAGGCAACGCGGCAATCGACGGTATCGGCGCAAATTGGTGGCCGTGTTAAGGAAGTGCTGTTCGATATTGGCGATCGCGTTAAGCAAGGGCAAATCATTGTGAGGATTGACGAGCGCGAGGCCTCGCAGGCGGTGGTCGGCAGTCAAGGTCAAGTGCTGCAAGCGCAGGCCAATATGCAAAATGCCAAGGCCACTTACGAGCGCTCCAAGCAGTTATTCGCACAAAAATTCATCAGTCAGGCCGCGCTGGACAAGGCGTTGGCGGACTATCAGGCAGCACAGGGTCAAGTGGCGGCGATTCAGGCCAATGCCAGTCAGGCGACTCTGGCGCATGGTTATACTTCGGTAGTGGCTCCTTACGGTGGTGTGGTGGCGTCGCGCATGGTGGAAGTGGGCGAAATGGTGATGCCCGGCAAGCCGCTGATGACCGGCTTTGATCCGGTGGATTTGCGGGTGGTGGTGAATGTGCCGCAATACAAATT
>DHYQ01000074.1:9644-32030 GCA_002414205.1 Gallionellaceae bacterium UBA5126
AAGCTGGTGGTGCCGATGTCTGCCGTGTTGCGCCGGGGCGAAGTCGTGGCGGTGTATGTGATGGATGACAAGGGCGGGCGGCAATTGCGTCAGGTGCGGTTGGGGGAAGCCGCTGCGGATGGCATGGTTGAAGTGTTGGCCGGTCTGAACCCGAAAGAAAAAGTGGCGCTGGAACCTATCAAAGCCGGGATGAAGTAACCCTTTTTTGCAGCAGTGTGGCAGCGGGCTGCTACCCGTTGCCGATTTTTTGTGTCGAAACCTAGGGGGGATAAATGGCACATATTGTGATTATGGGGGCGGGGATCGGCGGCATGCCCATGGCTTACGAAATGCAGGAGAAAATTCGTAAGGCCGATCAAGTGACGGTGATTGGTCAAGGGGATACGTTTCACTTTACCCCGTCCAATCCCTGGGTGGCGGTGCGCTGGCGCGGGCGGGAGGATATTGAGTTTCCCGTGCGTCCTTACTTGGAACGTAAAGGGATTAATTACATTCCTACCGGCGTGAAGCGCGTCCATCCCGATGAGAATCGGCTGGAGTTGAATGACGGCAGTTCCGTCAATTACGACTTTTTGGTGATCGCCACCGGGCCGAAACTGGCTTTCCATGAGGTCGAGGGTTTGGGGCCGCATGGCGGTCACACGCATTCGATTTGTCATGTCGATCACGCCATGAATTCGCACGATATTTGGGAAAACTTTGCCAAAAATCCCGGCCCCATCGTGGTGGGCGCGGTGCAGGGCGCTTCCTGTTTCGGCCCGGCTTACGAGTATGCCTTCATCATGGAAACCGATTTGCGTCGCCGCCGCATCCGCGACAAGGTGCCCATGACGTTTGTGACATCCGAGCCGTACATTGGTCATCTGGGCTTGGGTGGGGTGGGCGATTCCAAGGGGATTCTGGAATCCGGCATGCGTGACAAGCACATCAAATGGATTTGCAATGCCAAGGTCACCAAGGTCGAGCAAGGCAAGATGTACGTCACCGAGCATGACGACGCGGGGAATGAAAAGCTCAAGCATGAATTGCCATTCGCCTACAGCATGATGTTGCCCGCCTTCCTCGGCGTGGATGCCGTGTTCGGCATTGAAGGGCTGACCAATCCGCGCGGTTTCATTCTGGTGGATGAACACCAGCGCAATCCCAAGTACAAAAACATTTACTCGGTGGGTGTGTGCGTGGCGATTCCGCCGGTGGAAAAAACGCCCGTGCCGGTGGGTACGCCCAAGACTGGTTACATGATTGAGTCCATGGTGACGGCGGTGGCGCACAACATTTACGCCGAACTGCGTGGCAATCCGCCCACCAGTAAGGCAACTTGGAACGCGATTTGCCTGGCGGACTTTGGCGATGGCGGTGTGGCGTTTGTGGCCATGCCGCAAATTCCGCCGCGCAATGTGAATTGGTTCTCCGAAGGCAAGTGGGTGCATGTCGCCAAGATTGCCTTTGAAAAATACTTCATCCGCAAGATGAAGAAAGGCACGTCGGAGCCGATTTATGAAAAAACCGTGCTCAAGGCGATGGGCATTGAGAAGTTGTTGAAGTAAGTTTTTGCGATTAAGAACCTGTTTAAAGTCTGTAGCGAGAGGTCGTCAGCGGGGTGAAGACGCAGCGCAGAAACCGCAGTTTACCGGTGGTAAATGAGGATTTCGAGCAGCGCATTCGCCCCGATCACGGCCTCGCAGTAAGACTTTGAATTGGTTCTAAGTACCGCCGCAGGTTCCTGGCGAGCCGTGCGGCGGTTTGTTGTTTGGTTTATCGAGTTTTCAGTCGTCAAGTGTGCGCTGGCAGGACGCTTCACGACTGATAATTTTCAGCATACAGGGGAATTACATGGGCATTTCAGGCCGCATTACTAAATTGTTTTTGCATTCGCAGATGACGCCGCTGCTGGCGCTGGTCGCGGTGCTGCTGGGGCTGTTTGCCACGCTGGTGACGCCGCGCGAGGAAGAGCCGCAAATCAACGTGACGATGGCGAATGTGTTGATTCCGTATCCCGGCGCGTCGGCGCAGGATGTGGCCAAGGTGGTGTCCACGCCCGCCGAACAGGTGCTGGCGCAAATCGCCGGGGTGGATCATGTGTATTCGGTGTCCAATCCCGGCATGTCCATCATCACCGTGCAATTCAAGGTGGGCGATGCGCATATTCCATCGCTGGTGAAGTTGTACGACGTGATTAACTCTCATGCCGACTGGCTGCCGCCGACGCTGGGCGTTGGACAGCCGATTATCAAAGCCAAGGGCATCGACGATGTGCCGATTGCCGCCTTTACCCTGTGGCGCGAAGAAACCTTGGGCGGCGGCTTGGAACTGACGCAAGTGGCACACGCCATCGAGGCGGAATTGAAGCGCGTGCCTGGTACGCGGGAAATCCAGACCATCGGCGGTACACAGCGCATGGTGCGGGTGCTGCTCAATCCCGAAAGTCTGAATGCCTACAACCTGTCCATGCAGGATATTCGCATGGCCTTGCAGTCGGTGAATGTGTCGCAAAACGCCGGAAATCTGGTGCGCGACAACCGCGAAGTGCTGGTGCAGACCGGCAGTTTCCTCAGTAGCGCGCAGGAAGTGCGGCAACTGGTGGTGGGCGTGTTTGACGGCAAACCAGTGTTTTTGCGCGACATTGCCGAGGTGCTGGATGGGGCGGATCAGCCTTCCAGTTATGTCTGGCTGGGCACCGGCCCGGCAGCGGCGGACAAGCACATTGCCGCCAAGGGTGAATTCACCGCTGTCACCGTCTCGGCCAGCAAAAAGCCCGGCGCGAATGCCGTGGATGTGGCCAACAACCTGCTGAAGCGCATTGAAGAGCTGAAGGGCAGCGTGATTCCCGCCGACGTGCAGGTCAGCGTGACGCGCAATTACGGTGAAACGGCCAATGAAAAGGCCATGAAGTTGATTGGAAAGCTGTTTTTTGCCACGCTGGCGGTGGTGCTGCTGGTGTGGTGGAGCATGGGGCGGCGCGAAGCGCTGGTGGTGGGGATTGCGGTGATGCTGACGCTGGCGGTGACACTGTTTGCCTCTTGGGCTTACGGTTTTACCATCAACCGCGTGTCGCTGTTCGCGCTGATTTTCTCCATCGGCATTTTGGTCGATGACGCCATTGTGGTGGTGGAAAACATCCACCGTCGCCGCATGCTGGAGCCGCATACGCCGCTGGCGGAGATTATTCCTGACGCCGTGGATGAAGTCGGCAGCCCGACCATTTTGGCGACGTTTACCGTGATTGCTGCGCTGTTGCCGATGGCCTTTGTCAGCGGCTTGATGGGGCCGTACATGAGCCCGATCCCGATCAACGCCAGCATGGGCATGATTATTTCGCTGGCCGTGGCGTTCATGATTACGCCTTGGCTGGTGCTGCGTTTTGCCGCTGGCGCGCATGCGGGCGAGCATGGACAGGACGAAACCGATAACAAGCTGAGTCGCTTCTTCCACCAACGCCTGACGCCATTCCTGAATGGCGAGGCGGGCAAAGGGGCGCGCCGCAAGCTGTGGCTGGGGATTCTGGCCGGGCTGGTGCTGGCCGTGGGGCTGGGGGTGGTCAAGCTGGTGATTCTGAAAATGCTGCCGTTCGACAACAAATCGGAATTCCAAATTGTGGTGGACATGCCCACCGGCACGCCACTGGAGCAGACCAGCGGGGCGCTGCACGACTTGGCCGCCTACTTGGCCACCGTGCCGGAAGTGGTGGATTACGAGGTGTATGCCGGGACGGCTTCGCCCATCAATTTCAACGGCCTAGTGCGGCAATATTACCTGCGCAGTGCCGCCGAGCAGGGCGACATTCAAGTCAACTTGCGTCACAAGCATGACCGCAGCCGCAGCAGCCACGAAATTGCTACTGCCGTTTTGCCGCCGTTGCAGCAAATCGCCGACCGTTGGCACGCCAAGCTGAAAGTGGTGGAAGTGCCGCCTGGCCCGCCGGTGATGTCGCCCATCGTGGCCGAAGTGTATGGCCCGGATTATCAGGGTATGCGTCAGGTGGCCGGGGAAGTGCGCAAGGCCTTCGGCAAAACTGAGGGTATCGTGGCCATCGACGACACGGTGACGGAAGTTGCGCCCAAGCTGAAGCTGCATGTGTTGCAAAGCAAGGCCGCGCTGCTGGGCGTCGCGCCGCGTGACATTGTGGATGTGATTGGCGTGGCCCTGAGCGGGCAAGATGTGGCGTCGTTGCACGATGAAAATGCCAAGTACGCCCCGCCGTTGCGCATCGGCCTGCCCGCCGAGCAGCACGCCCGCATCGACGACGTGCTGAAGCTCAAGGTGCGCTCGCGGGAAGGCGTGTTGGTGCCGCTGTCCGAGCTAGTGCAAGTGGTGCCGGTGGAGCGCGACTATCCGATTTACCACAAGGACTTGCTGCCGGTGGTGTTCGTCATGGGCGATATGTCCGGCAAGCTGGACAGCCCGCTGTACGGTATGTTCGACATCAACGGCAAACTGAGCGGCATGAACCTGAAAGAAGGCGGTCAGTTGAACAACTATTTCTTCAAGCAACCCAGCGATCCATATGCCGGGTATGCACTGAAGTGGGATGGCGAATGGCAAGTAACCTTTGAAACGTTCCGCGACATGGGCATTGCCTACGGCGTTGGGCTGATCCTGATCTACTTGCTGGTGGTGGCGCAGTTCAAGTCCTACTTGGTGCCGCTGGTCATCATGGCCCCGATTCCGCTGACCGTGATTGGCGTGATGCCCGGCCACGCGCTGTTTGGCTCACAATTCACCGCCACCTCCATGATTGGCATGATTGCGCTGGCTGGGATTATCGTGCGCAACTCGATTTTGCTGGTGGATTTCGTCAATCTGCAACTGGCCCAGGGCATCGCCCTGCAACAAGCGGTGATTACCGCCGCCAGCGCCCGTGCCAAGCCGATTATCCTGACCGGCCTGGCGGCCATGCTGGGCGCGCTGTTCATCTTGGATGACCCCATTTTCAATGGCCTAGCCTTAGCGCTGATTTTCGGCATTCTGGTGTCCACGCTGTTGACGCTGGTGGTGATTCCCGTGCTGTATTACGCCACGTTGTACAAGAAACATCCTGCCTGACGTGATAGGCGGGCGCATGCCCGCCAGTCGCAAAAGTCCGCCAAGGTGGACTTTTTCCAGTAAAATCGCGCGCTCAATTTTTCAGGAGCCATTTCATGACTGCCAATCGTATCGTGCACATCGTGGCGGGTACCTTCATTTTGCTGTCGCTGTCCCTGGGTGTGGAGGTGAGTCCGTTGTTCGTCAGCAAATATTTTCTGTTGTTCACGGCCTTTGTCGGCGGGAATTTGTTGCAAAGTGGCTTCAGCAATTTCTGCCCCCTGACCAGTATTCTGGGCAAATTTGGCATTAAAAATACAACATGCTGAACCGTACTTTGGCGCCGTTACGCGGCGTAAGCTGGAGTTGGGCGCATGCCAGTGTGCTGTTGGTGGGATTGATGTGGGTGTTTCCGTTCCTGCATTACCGGCATGAAATTCCCCTGACGACCTTCGATCAAGAGTGGTGGAGCGCGGTTTTAGGCGTGGCTGCCATGACCCTGCTGTTGAGTGGCAGCTTTTGGCAACAGCCCGTGGTGCCCCGTATTGCACAACTGCCCGCGCTGTTGGTGGTGATTGCCTTGGTGCAGTCTGCGCTGGGACGGGTGGTGTACTGGGAGCAAGGCCTGCTTTACGTCTTGTATTTTCTGTTTGCCGCGTTATTGATGGTATTGGGTGCGCGCTTACGGGCCAATTTTGGTATCGAGCGTTTGGCGCTGGCGTTGGCGGCCTTTCTGGTATTGGGTGCAGAAATGGAAGCGACGACCGGCTTTCTGCAACATTATCGTTGGGATACCTGGTTCAGCGGCTACATCATCATGAAGATAAATTCGGGTGTGTATGGCAATCTGGCGCAGCCGAATCATTTTGCCAATTATCTGACGCTAGGGTTGATTTCCATCGGTTTGTTATACCAGCAGCGCAAACTGCCTTGGCCCGCCGTGGTGGTGTTGGTGACGCCTTTATTGTTTGTAATTGCCCTGAGCGGTTCTCGTAGCCCTTGGTTGTATTTCATCACCATGACCGTGTTGGCTTGGTTTTGGGTACGCCGCGACCAAGGTATGCGCCCCTTGCTGAAATTCAGCATTGGCCTGTTGTTGGGTCATATGGCGATGATTTTTATCGTGCAATTGCCCTTCCTGGCCGGTTCCGACACCATGGATGTGTCACGGCGCATGTTTCAGGATCATGCTTCCTGGGGGATACGACTGTATTTGTGGAAAGAAGCCGCCAGTATCTTTTTGAGTTCGCCCGGACTGGGAGTCGGTTTCGGCCAGTATGCGGTGAGTCACATGCAGTGGTTGCCGATTTTGCAGCCGCATGAGGTGACGGGGTTGTACAACCACGCGCACAATTTGTTGATGCAAGTGGCGGCGGAAGCGGGGCTGTCAGGCATCGTCGTGCTGTTGGGTGGGTTGTTGATGTGGTTGCGTGGTGCGTTGCGTGGTCGTTGTACTGCGGCGCATTGGTGGGGCTATTCGGCGGTGGCGGTGTTGGCGATCCATAGCTGTCTGGAGTACCCGCTTTGGTATGCCTACTTCGTTGGCGTGCTGGGTATCTTGATGGGCATGCTGGATGAGACCCATTATGAACTGGAGTTGCGGCGCTTGGGTCGGTTGGCGGTAGGCGTGATTTTGCTGTTGGGTGCGACGTCCTTGTGGCAACTGGAGCGCGATTATCATGGCCTGAAACGTGCGCTGTCGGTACCGCCAGAAAATGGCAACGTGCTGGAGGCGCGCAAGAAAACGGTGCAGGGTTTGCTGGATATTCATATCGGGTCGTTGATGTATCCTTATGCGCAAATGTATTTGAGCACTTTCCGTGAAGCCAAGGTGGACGAGTACCTCAAGCAGAAGATCGCGGCAAATATGGATGTCATGCGTTTTGCGCCCATGCCGATAGTGGTATTTCAGCAGGCAATTCTGCTGGCCATGGATGGTCAGGCTGACGCGGCAAAAAAAGTGTTGCGTGAAGCCGTGTGGTCATACCCCGGAGATGTGGCCGGATATCAGCGCCTACTGGACCTGGCAGAACAGGATCCGGCGCGGTTCGAGCCACTGGTAGAATTTATCAATCAGCAAGAAGAGGAGCGAGCAGGTGGAATTCATCAGCAGTAATTTTTTGGCCATCTTCATGGCGTTATTGAGTGGCAGTATGTTGATTTGGTCGTTTGTGGGCAATGCGGTACGTGGCATTAAAGAGGTGGATGCGCGCACGGCACTGCAATTGATTAATCACAAGGAAGCCTTTGTGCTGGATGTGCGTGAACCTGCCGAATTCAAGGAAGGACATATTCTGAATGCCACGCTGATCCCGTTGGGGAAATTGTCGCAACGCGTCGGCGAGTTGGAAAAATATCGTGACCACCCCATGGTGGTGGTGTGCCGTAGTGGCAATCGTTCTGGTTCCGCCTGTGCCCTGTTGAGCAAGCAGGGGTTTACCCAGGTGCATAATCTGGGCGGCGGCATGATGGGGTGGCAGGGTAGTAATTTGCCGGTGAGCAAGTAAACATGGCGAAAATCATTATGTATTGCACCGCCGTGTGCCCTTACTGTGTGCGGGCGGAAAATTTGCTCAAGCGCAAAGGCATTACCGACATTGAAAAAATTCGTATCGACCTGCAACCAGAGTTGCGGGTGGCGATGATGGAGCGAACCGGGCAGCGTACCGTGCCGCAAATTTATATCAACGACCGACACATCGGTGGATACAGTGACATGGCGGAACTGGATCAACTGGGTGAATTGGATGAACTTTTAGCGCAATAGGAAACGATCATGACTGATACCACGCAAGACCAGCCTTTCTTCTCTCTCGACAAAATTTACGTCAAGGATATTTCTCTGGAAATTCCCCATGCGCCGCATATTTTCATGGAGCGCGACAATCCGCAAATTGAAGTGCAACTGGAAAGCCAGGCCAAATCGCTGGACGAAGGTGTGTTTGAAGTGGAAGTGGTTTCCACCGTCACCACCCGCGTGGGCGAAAAGGTGATGTTTTTGATCGAAGCCAAGCAAGCGGGGATTTTCCAGATTCGCAATGTGCCGCTGGATGAGTTGGAGCCGGTGTTGGCGGTCACTTGTCCCAACATCTTGTTCCCTTATTTGCGTGAAGTGGTATCGGACATTTCGGTGCGTGCCGGTTTTGCACCCGTAGTGTTGAATCCACTGAATTTTGAAGCGTTGTATCAGCAGCGCAAGCAGCAAGAAGCCGCCGCCGCTGGCACGACACACTAAGCCGGAATCGAGATTGGGACGCAACAGCGTCCCAAGTTCATTGGATTTTACCAAGGAGCATGTCATGTGGAAAAATCGGTGGCGATGCAGCGTGGCGTTGTGGTTGTTGAGCCCGGCTGTACTGGCGATTGAATTTATTTCGGTGGCGGGCGATAAGGCCATTCTTTACGACGCGCCCTCACGCCAAGCCAAAAAGCTGGGCGAGATCAGCGGCCCCATGCCGGGCGAATTGGTGGTGGGTGTGGCGGGTTGGGTGAAAGTTCGCACGCCGTATGGACAGTTGTGTTGGCTGGAGGCGAGTAGCGTCAGCAAAAAACGCACCGTCATGGCGGTGAAACCGCTGGTGGATGTGCGCGAGTTGCCGCAATTTACCAGTCGTGTCGTGTTTCGCGTCGCGCAGGAGGTGGCCTTGGATTGGTTGGATAATACCGGCGATGGTTGGGTCAAGGTGCGCCATCAGGATGGTGCCACCGGCTATGTGCGTAGTGAAGATGTTTGGGGCGAATAGTTTGCAAGGGTAGCAGTAGGATGAGAATTTCGGTTTTGGGTGCCGGTGCGTGGGGAACGGCCTTGGCGATGGGGTTGGCGTCGCGCCATCAGGTTGTTTTGTATGCCCGCGATGCGGTGCAGGCGGCCAGCATGCGTAGTACCGGGCGTAATCAGCGCTATCTGCCGGATGTCACGTTGCCGGGGAATTTGCAGGTTACCGCCAGTCTGGATGAGGCGATGCAGGAAAGCGAACTGGCGATTTTGGCGGTGCCGGTGGCCGGGTTGCGTAGTACGGTGACGCAATTGCGCCCATATCTGGGGCAGCAGAGCAATGTTGGCGTGCTGTGGCTCTGCAAGGGCTTTGAGTCCGGCAGCATGTTGTTGCCACACCAGATCGTGCAGGATATTTTGCCACCGCAGGTGCCCTGCGGCGTTTTGTCCGGCCCCAGTTTTGCCCAAGAGGTGGCGCGGGGGTTGCCCACGGCGGTCACCTTGGCGTCGGCGAATGAGATGTTCGCCCAGCAAACCGCATTGGCGCTGCATTATTCACGCTTGCGGGTATACGCCAGTCACGATGTGATCGGGGTTGAAGTCGGTGGGGCCGTCAAGAACGTGCTGGCGATTGCGGCGGGGATCAGCGATGGTATGGGACTGGGCTATAACGCTCGCGCGGCTTTGATTGCGCGCGGTCTGAACGAAATCAATCGCTTGGGAATGCGCCTAGGCGGTAGCCCGGAAACCTTGGCGGGATTATCGGGCGCGGGGGACTTGATCCTGACCTGTACCGGTGATCTGTCGCGCAACCGCAAAGTGGGCTTGCTGTTGGCACAGCAACACAGCTTGGACGATATTTTGCATCGTTTGGGGCATGTGGCAGAGGGTGTTTATACCGTGCGTGAAATCTATCGCTTGGCGCAGCATCTGGGCGTTTCCATGCCAATTTGTGCTGCCGTGCATCGCATTGTCTACGAGCATGTCCCGGTGACGGCGGTGGTGGACGATTTGCTGAACCGTTCCCCCAACTGGGAATTCGAGAATCTGTCCGCTTAACTTCCTCCGATAAATCCATTCTGGCGCCAGGCCTCGAACACCGTGACGGCCACGGTGTTGGCAAGATTGAGGCTGCGGTTATTGGGCAGCATCGGCAGGCGCAGCCGGTGTGCCTCGTCAAACTGCGCTAGGATCTCGGCGGGCAAACCGCGACTTTCCGGGCCAAAAATAAAGGCATCACCGGCTTGATAGCGCACGGTATGGAAAGGTTGTGCCGCTTTGGTGCTGAAAGTGAATACCCGTTGCGCCGCCATGCCGTGCAGGCAGTCCGCCAAATTGTCGTGTACTTGCAGTGTGGCAAACTCATGGTAGTCCAGCCCCGCGCGCAGTAACTGTTTGTCTTCCAGACTGAAGCCCAGTGGGCGAATCAGATGTAATTGGCAGCCTGTGTTGGCACAGAGACGAATGATATTGCCGGTGTTCGGGGGAATTTCGGGCTGAAATAAAATGACGTGGAACATGCTGGGCAAGGTAAACTGGGTTCGGTCAGGGTTGGGGCATCAAAATTCGATGCAGGGCAGATTTTAGCGGGCAATCGTGCATGCTGTCGTGCAATTGACGCAGGGCTTGTTGTGCGCAGGGGCTGAGATGGCGGGTACGAACTTGCGCTGGCGGCCTAGCGGTCTGGACTTGCACCCGGGCGTGTATTCCGTTAACCTTTTGCCCTTTTGATTGCATGGACAAGCTGATTTCCGGGCCCAGTTGGCGCAGTTTCGCGGCGACGGTGGTGTTGTCGCAGGCCACCAAGAGTGTGGTGAAACGATAGCCAGAAACGTGGCAGTATGGACGTAGCGGGGCGGGCAGTGCGGCAGCGAAGGTGCGTTGCAATTGATCCAGTTGCGCGGTTTTTTGTAACAGCGCACGTAGTTCAGGCTGATTGTTCAGCAAATTTTTAATGGGTTGCGTCACAATTTTTTAAGGAGAGAAATGAATATTATTTTTGTTTCTGATCGTTTAGGGGCAACACGAACCGTGTCCATGAGCACGCGGCAGATTGTAGCGGTTCTGTTGCTGATGGTGGGGTTGATTGTGGCTGGTGCATTTGCTTTGAGTCGTGTGCTGCCATCTGCCGGTGGCGTGGGTGGGTTGTCTGGACAAACCGAAGCGCAAAGCAAGCAACAAATGCTGGTGCGCAGTAGTCTGGATACCATGGCCATCAAATTGGGGCAAATGCAGGCGCAAGTGCAACGGCTGGATGCGCTGGGTGGACGTCTGGCCAAGCTCACGGGGATGAAGCCGCAGGAATTCATGTTTGACCAGCCGCCCGCACAAGGCGGCCCTTTGGTGACTGCGCCGGTGGCGGAGATGACGCCGGAGGGTTTGCAGCAACACATGCAGCATCTGACTCAAGTGCTGGCGGATCGCAATGACAAGCTGCTGGCACTGGAAACGATGCTGATGCAAAACCAGCTCAGCAAGAATTTGTTGCCGTCGATTGCGCCCATCAAGAGCGGTTTTTTCTCATCCAATTTTGGTTGGCGTATTGACCCGTTTACCGGGCAAAACGCCATGCACGAAGGCGTGGATTACATGGTGGAAGCGGGTACGCCGATTCTGGCCTCTGCCGGTGGCGTGGTTGCCTATGCGGACAAGCACCCCCAGTATGGTAATATGGTGGAGATTGATCACGGCAACGACATTATTACCCGTTATGCGCATGCCTCGCGCTTGCAGGTGAAAGTGGGGCAGGTGGTAAGGCGCGGGGAGAAAATCGCCGAAGTTGGTAGTACCGGCCGCTCTACCGGCGCGCATCTGCACTTTGAAGTGCGCTACAAGGGAAGTGCCCAAAACCCCGTGCGCTTTTTGCGTAAGGCGGCTGGCTAGTGAGGCCTGCTGCAAAGTGATATGACGTGAGGGTGAGGCAATGTGCCTCACCCTTTTACTATGGGTAGTTGAGAAAACAAGCAAATGATTTCCAGTGTTCTGAAAAGTATTTTTGGTAGTCGCAATGATCGACTGTTGAAACAATATCGCGCCACGGTGCAGGCCATCAATAAGCGCGAAGTCGAAATGCAAAAGCTCAGCGATGACGAATTGAGTGGCAAGACCACCGAGTTCAAGCAGCGTGTGCAGCAAGGTGAAGCGCTGGATGCGTTGTTGCCCGAAGCCTTCGCCGTGGTGCGTGAAGCTGGGGTGCGCGTGCTGGGCATGCGGCACTACGACGTGCAGATGATCGGCGGCATGGCGCTGCATTACGGCAAAATCGCCGAAATGCGCACCGGCGAAGGCAAAACCCTGATGTCCACCTTGCCCGCCTATCTAAATGCGCTGTCTGGCAAAGGCGTGCATGTGGTGACGGTGAATGACTATCTGGCCAGCCGTGATGCCGAAGCCATGGGCAAGTTGTATCGCTTCCTTGGGTTGAGCGTGGGGGTGATCGCGGCCCAACTGGATTCCGAGACCAAGCACGATGCTTATAACGCCGATATTACCTATGGCACCAACAATGAATTTGGCTTTGATTACCTGCGCGACAACATGGCGACCGAGGTGGACGAGCGTTATCAGCGCGGGCTGAATTTTGCCATCGTCGATGAGGTCGATTCCATTCTGATTGACGAAGCGCGTACCCCGCTGATTATTTCCGGTCAGGCGGAAGATGATGTGTCGATCTATGGCGCGATGAACCAGTTGGCGCCGCAACTGACGCGGCAAAAGGATGAAAATAGTCCCGGCGATTTCAGTGTGGATGAAAAGACCCACCAAATCCTGTTGAGCGAAGCCGGGCACGAACGGGCGGAAAAATTGTTGGCGCACGCCGGGCTGTTGCCGATTGGTGGCAGTCTGTATGCCCCGGAAAACATTACGCTGATTCACCATTTGTATGCCGCATTGCGCGCCCACAATCTGTATTTCCTCGATCAGCACTATGTGGTGCAAGACGGTGAAGTGGTGATTGTGGATGAATTTACCGGTCGCCTGATGTCCGGTCGCCGTTGGTCGGATGGCCTGCATCAAGCCGTGGAAGCCAAGGAAGGGGTGGCAATTCAGAAGGAAAATCAGACCCTGGCGTCGATTACCTTCCAGAATTATTTCCGTATGTACCGCAAGCTGTCCGGTATGACCGGTACGGCGGACACCGAGGCGTATGAATTTCAGCAAATTTACAATCTGGAAACGGTCATTATCCCGCCGCATCGTCCAACGATTCGCAAGGACATGATGGACAAGGTTTATATCACGGCCAAGGAAAAGCATCAGGCGGTGATTGCTGACATCAAAGACTGTTATGAGCGTGGTCAGCCGGTGTTGGTTGGTACCACTTCGATTGAAAATTCTGAATTGCTATCGGGTCTGTTGAAGCAGATCGACCTGCCGCATCAGGTGCTGAACGCCAAGCAGCACGCCCGCGAAGCGGAAATCGTCGCCCAGGCTGGGCGCGCCAAGATGGTGACGATTGCCACCAACATGGCCGGTCGTGGTACCGACATTGTGCTGGGTGGCAACGTTGAAAAACAGTTGGAAGCCGTTCGCGGCGACGAGCGTCTGGACGAGGCCAGCAAACAGCAACGCGTGGCGGATTTGAAGGCTGAGTGGCAAATCGCACACGATTTGGTATTGGGCTTGGGCGGTTTGCATATTATCGGTACCGAGCGGCATGAATCGCGTCGGGTGGATAACCAATTGCGAGGCCGTTCTGGTCGTCAGGGTGACCCCGGTTCCAGTCGTTTCTTCCTGTCGCTGGAAGACCCGCTGATGCGCATCTTCGCTTCCGATCGCGTGGCAGCGATCATGAACAAGTTCAAATTGCCGGAAGGCGAAGCGATTGAACATAGCTGGGTTACTCGCGCCATTGAAAATGCCCAGCGCAAGGTGGAGGCGCGCAACTTCGACATGCGCAAGCAGATTCTGGAATACGATGACGTGGCCAACGACCAGCGCAAGGTGATTTATCAGCAGCGCAGCGAGTTGCTGGAGAGCCAGGACATCAGCGAAACCCTGTCCGACATGCGCGACAGTGTGTTGCAGGAATTGGTGTATGCGCACTTGCCGCCGGGCAGCATGGAAGAAGAGTGGGATGTGCCTGCGCTGGAAAAAACCCTGTCGGGTGATTTCCTGCTGGACGTGCCTGCGGCCAGTTGGCTGGCCAATGACAAGCAGATGGACATTGCGGGTCTGGCCGACAAGATTTGTGCCCAGGCGCGTGAGTTGTATCAGGCCAAGGTGGAGATGGTGGGCGCCGAGCCCATGCACTACTACGAACGTGCCATCATGCTGCAAAGCCTGGATCGCCACTGGCGTGAGCATTTGGCGGCGCTGGATCACTTGCGTCAGGGGATTCATTTGCGCGGTTATGCGCAGAAGAACCCCAAGCAGGAATATAAGCGAGAAGCCTTTGAGCTGTTCTCCACTATGCTGGAGTCCATCAAGCGCGAAGTGACGCAAACCTTGTTGACCGTGCAAATCAGCAGCGAGGAAGACGTAGCGGATGTGGAAGTGGTGAGCGCACCGGAAAACGTGCAGTACCACCATGCTGATTACGAAGAAGCGCTGGCGCAGGATGCCAGCGAGCAAACAGAGGAAACTTCGCAGCCGGTCGTGCGTGATCAGCCTAAGGTCGGTCGTAATGATCCTTGCCCCTGTGGCTCAGGGAAGAAGTACAAACAATGCCACGGTAAACTGTCTTGATTCATTGATTTTCAAGGAGAAGCCTATGTCGCTCGTGATAGATACCCTGCTGAATTCACCGATTACGGAAGAATTGAGCGCCCCGGAAGTCGAGTTGTTATCCGGTTTGTTTGACGTGCAGGATTACAAGGACGGCGAGGTGATCGTGCAGCCTGCCGATAAACAGCCGGATAATCTGTACATTCTGGCATCGGGCGAAATCGAGGTAAAAATCCAGAGTGGCAGTGAAAAAACCGACTTGCATGTGCTGAAACCTGGCGATCTGGCTGGCATCATCACTTTTGCGGGTGGCGCGGCTGCCGATGTGCAGGCCACGCTGTATGCCGTCGGTAGCACCAAGGTGCTCAGTTTGCCGCGCAGCAAATTTGAAACCCTGATTAACAGCCATCCTATGCTGGTCTATAAGGTCATGCGCGGCGTGGTGCGCAATGTGCATGGCATCGTGCGTCGGGTGAACAGCCAATCCACCGAGTTGAGCAATTACATTTACCGTACTCACGGACGATACTGATAAGTCGCTAACGTGTTTTTTATTCTTTAGGAGCATCGCATGCCAGTTAATCTGACTTCCCCCGAATTTGCCCATCCCATTGCCGGGGTGCGTCTGGGTACCGCTGAAGCGGGCATCAAGCGTGCTAACCGCAAGGATGTGCTGGTGATGGAATTGTGTGCGGGCGCACAGGTGGCGGGGGTGTTTACCACCAACCGTTTCTGCGCCGCGCCGGTGACGGTGGCCAGGGAGCATCTGGCCAGCGGCAGCGCGATTCGTGCGCTGGTGGTCAACACCGGCAATGCCAATGCCGGTACCGGCGATGCCGGGTTGCGCGATGCCCGCGACACCTGTGCCGCGCTGGCCGGGGTGTTAGGTTGTGCGCCGGAGCAAATTTTGCCGTTTTCTACCGGGGTGATTATGGAGCCGCTGCCGGTGGCTAAAATCGCCGCTGGCTTGCCCGCCGCCGTGGCCGATTTGCGCGAGGACAACTGGCTGAACGCTGCGCAGGCCATTATGACCACCGACATCGTGTCCAAGGCCGCCACCCGCCAAGTGCAGGTGAAGGGCGCGACCGTTACCGTGACAGGCATTGCCAAAGGCTCCGGCATGATTCACCCCAACATGGCCACCATGCTGGGTTACATCGCCACCGATGCCGCCATTGCCCCGGCGCTGTTGCAGGACATGGTGCGCGATGCCGCCAATGCTTCCTTCAACTGCATCACTGTGGATGGCGACACTTCCACCAATGACGCGTTGATGCTGGTCGCCAGTGGTCAGGCCGCCGTGTCCCTGCAACAAGCGGGCGACGTTGGTTATGCCGAGGTGTATGCCGCCGTGCGTGACGTGGCGATTGAGTTGGCACAAGCCATCGTGCGCGACGGCGAAGGCGCGACCAAGTTCATGACCGTGGCGGTGGAAGGTGGGCGCGATGCCGCCGAATGCCGTCAAATCGGCTACGCCATTGCCCGCTCGCCGCTGGTGAAAACCGCCTTCTTCGCTTCCGACCCAAACTTGGGCCGTATTCTGGCCGCCATCGGCTACGCCGGAGTGAGCGATTTGGACGTCACGGCGTTGCAACTGTATCTGGACGACGTGCTGGTGGCCGAAAACGGTGGCCGCGCCGCCAGTTATCAGGAAGAAGATGGCCAGCGCGTGATGCAGCAAAGCGACATCACCATCCGCGTGGTACTGAATCGCGGTGACGCAGCGGCCACGCTGTGGACCTGCGACTTCTCCTACGACTACGTCAAAATCAACGCCAGTTACCGCAGCTAATGGTGTCCCATGGCCGACCAGCCGTCTGTTGCCACGCCTCTCACAAGCTCGCTGTTGCCCGGCGAGCAAGTGTTGCTGACGCTGGAAAACACACCGCTGGTGCTGACCAACTATCGCGTCAAATTTGATGCGCGAGGTCTTGGCAATTCGCTGTATCAAAGCATCCCGCTCGACAGCATTTCTTTTTGTGGCTTCATGACCAACAGCCAGCCGTGGACGCTGGTGGTGTCTTTGCTGTTTTTGGGCAGTGGTGCCTTGCTGCTGACGCAGCAAACGCTGTTCCGTGACAGTATGTTGATCGGCGGCGTGCTGCTACTGTTGGGCATTGCCTTTGCCATTATCTATTTCGCCACTCGCAGCGCCGTGGTGCTGGTGCGCGCCATGTGCGGCGAACAAATCATGATTCCCTCACACCACCGTCGTCGTGAACAGGCCATGCCTTTTCTGGAAGGGGTGCAGGAAGCACGGCTGCGCTTCAATCGTAAAATTCAAAGTAGTAGTTAAAGCCGATGGCAAGCAAGGCGAGCAACGACTGGCAGAACCAGACCATCGAAATCCGTCTGCGACATCGACGCACACGGTTACAGGTATTGGGGGGTATGCCGCTGGGCATATTGCTGGCGATTCTCGGCATATTAAGCGCCGCGTTGGCTTGGGTGGATGCGCGTTATCACGTCGTGTTGTTTGCCTGTGTGTTGGTGCTGTTGCTCATGGAGTCCCGCCGGATGTGGCGCAACGAAAAGCGTGCGATTTACCGCATGGCGCGCTATGCCCAAATGAAAGGCCAACTAGGGCACGAAGCGCGCTTACGGCGCGAGTTTGAAGCTGTGCTGGTGGATGGCAAAGGGCGCTTGAAATTGCTGGATGAAGTTTTATCGGTGATGGTGGTGCTGGTCAGCAGTACCGGCGAGTTTCGCTACCATAACCGTGCCTTTGCCAGTTGGATCAATTTGCGGCCAGGACAGATTAATGGCAAGCACGTGCGCGACATCATGGGGCAGGCCTTTTTCGAGGATATGGCTTACACCTATCACAAAGTGCGCGAAGGGCATCATGTGCGCTGTGAGTATGCACATACCCTCAGCAATGGTCGCGCCTACCGTCTGGTGATTCAACATGTTCCTTACCACGATACCGAAGGCAAGGTACAGGGGGTCTATATGGTGCTGGAGGATGCCACGCCTGCAAACACGCCGGTTGTGGCCAAGCAAACCTTGCGTACCTTGGCCACCTTGCCCAAGGGCACTCGTCCACAGCATTTGTTTGTTGATACGCTGGCAGAGCAATTGATCGGCGACAAAGATGCGAGTGCCCGCATCATGGGGGCGATTGAAAAAGGCGAATTCCGCTTGTTTGCCCAGGAAATCCGTTCACTGCAACAAGATACCGCCTCGCACCACGAGGTGCTGATTCGTCTGCTGGAAGAAGAAGAGTACATGATGGCCCCCGGTGCTTTCTTCCCCTTGGCCGAACGCTATGGTCTGATGACCCATCTGGATCGCTGGGTGATGCAACACATCATTGAGCTTTTGGCGGCCAACAAAATTGGCTCGCAGCCTAACACCCTGTTTTTCATCAATATTTCGGCGGCGACCTTGTTGGATCGCAGCTTTGCCGATTTTGTCGGCAAACTGCTGGAAGCGCATCAGGTGCCCGGAGAACGCTTGTGTCTGGAAATCCCGGATGCCGATTTGACGGTCGATCGTCAGGATGTG
This sequence comes from Gallionellaceae bacterium UBA5126, assembly GCA_002414205.1. Classification (GTDB taxonomy): domain Bacteria; phylum Pseudomonadota; class Gammaproteobacteria; order Burkholderiales; family Gallionellaceae; genus Gallionella. The sequence continues at coordinate 27,556 of DHYQ01000074.1, forward strand.
GTGAGTTTTGTGCATCAAGTGCAGGCGCATGGTTTACGTATTGCGCTGAGTGGTTTTGGGCGCGACCGTGTGCGCTTTGATCCCATGGAAGATTGCATGGTGGACTTTCTGAAAATTGACGGCAGCATTGTGCTGGAAATTTTGCGGGATCCCCTAGCGTTGGCCAAGATCACCGCCATCCAGCATGTCGCCAGTGAGTTTGGGGTGCTCACCATCGCCGAATTTGTAGAACAGGAAGCCATTGTGCTCAAGCTGACGGAATTGGGCATCAATTTTGCCCAAGGGTTTGGCATTGCCCAACCGCAGCCCTTGTTGCCAGAACATGAACAGGAGGAAATATGACTCGGCCTGTGGTGCACGTTGCGGCGGGGGTGTTGTTGCGACCGGATGGGACGTTTTTGCTGGCCCAGCGCCCGACAGACAAGGTGTATGCCGGTTATTGGGAATTTCCCGGCGGCAAGGTGGAGTCGGGTGAGACACCGCGACAAGCCTTGGTGCGCGAGTTGCAAGAAGAGCTGGGGATCCGCGTCGGCGTGGCTTTCCCCTGGTTGGTGCGCAGTTTTGCTTACCCGCACGCCTTGGTGAAACTGCATTTCTTTCGGGTGGTCGCCTGGCAAGGCGAGCCGCAGGGCAAGGAAGGTCAACAACTCAGTTGGCAAGCACCACAGGCGGTGACGGTTGCGCCATTGTTGCCCGCCAATCAGCCCATCTTGCGCGCCTTGGCACTGCCCGCCGTGTATGCCATCAGCAATGCGACAGAACTGGGGGAAGTCAACTTCATGTGCCGCTTGTCGCAAGCGTTACAAAATGGCCTGCGGTTATTGCAGGTGCGGGAAAAATATTTGCATTCCGACGCGTTGCAACTGTTCGCCAGTCGGGTCATTACTTTGGCGCATGAATACGGTGCCAAGGTATTGCTCAACGGTGACATCGACTTGGCGCTGGCGCTGGGGGCGGATGGTGTACACCTGACGGAAGGCCAGCTACAGCACTGTCAACGTCGCCCGGATTTGCCCTATTGCGCGGCCTCTTGTCATTCGGAGAGCGCCCTGCGGCGCGCTGAAACACTGGGACTGGACTTTGTGGTGTTGAGTCCGGTGTTGCCAACCCTGAGTCATCCCGGTGCGGCCACGCTGGGTTGGGATAAATTTGCGCACCTCTGTGCTGACACCAGTGTGCCGGTATACGCCCTGGGGGGCTTGAATCGCAGCCATCTGCTGACGGCCTGGGAGCGTGGCGCGCATGGCGTGTCGCTGCTGCGCCAGGCGTGGTAATCACGGAGTTCATCATGTCTGCTGCACCGCGTATCTTGTTGGTCAAAACGTCTTCCCTGGGTGATGTGCTGCACAATCTGCCGGTGGTGAGCGACATCCGGCATCATTTTCCGCACGCACAAATCGATTGGCTGGTGGAAGAGGCCTTTGTTGCCTTGCCGCGTCTACATCCGGGGGTGCGGGAAATTTTGCCCGTGGCGCTACGCCGCTGGCGCAAACAATTGTTGCAAGCGAGTACCTGGTCGGAAATGGCTGGTTTGCGCCAGCGCCTGGCCCAGCGCCAGTATGACGTTGTCATCGACACCCAGGGCTTGTTGAAAAGCGCATGGCTGGCACGTCAGGCCCAAGGCCTGCGTTGTGGCTTTGATCGGCTGAGTGCCCGCGAGGGGTTGGCGGCGCGCAGTTATCAGCGCACGTATTTCGTCAGCCGGGGGCAACATGCCGTGCAGCGCAACCGTCAACTGGTCGCCCAGGCGCTGGGCTATACGCTGGATGGCGTGGCAGATTACGGCATACACGCGCCCCCTTGGGAAGTGCCGGCCTGGTTGCCAGCAGGACGGTATGTGGTGCTGCTGCATGCCACCAGCCGCGATGACAAGCTGTGGCCAGAAGCGCATTGGATCGCGTTGGGACAACATCTGCAACAGCAGGGTTGGCGCAGCATTTTGCCTTGGGGAAGTGCGCGTGAACAGGCGCGTAGCCAGCGTTTACAAGCGGCGATTCCCACTGCCATCACGCCGCCGCGTTTGTCGCTACCGGCCTTGGCGGCACTGCTGGGCGGAGCCGATGGCGTGGTTGGGGTGGATACGGGACTGGCCCATTTGGCCGCTGCGCTGGATAAACCGACCCTAGGCTTGTACACCAGTACCGACCCGGTATTGACCGGGTTGCATGCCGGGGTACGTGCGGTCAATCTGGGCGGTGTGGATCAGATTCCTGAGGTGGCTACCGTCCTTTCCCGGCTTGCTGCTATGATGCCACCCTCGTCAGCTTAATGAAGGCTGGGCGGCCATAATAACGACTCGCCGCCAGACGATTGCGCTTCAAGGGGGGAGCATGATTCTATTTTTTGGCGACGTACATGGTGATTTTCGCCATGTTGAGCGCATCGTGGCGCGCTACCGACCGGCAGCGATTATCTTTTTGGGGGATCTGGAAGCCCCCGCGCCACTGGAGCAGGTGTTGGCTAGGGTATTGGCGCAAACGCAAGTCTGGTATATCCACGGTAATCACGACACCGATAACCATCGCAATTACGATCACCTGTTTGGCTCGGCGCTGGCCGAGCGTAATTTGCATGGTCGGGTGGTGGAAATTGCGGGAATGCGCATTGCCGGGTTGGGCGGTGTGTTTCGTGCCGAAATCTGGTATCCCGACCGTGCCGCTGCGCCGGTACATTACGACAATTATCAGATGTATCAACAAAAATCCGAGGCCGGTCAGCGCCTATACGGCGACCAGCCGCACGGTAACTTATCCGAAGGCAAGGCACGCGGCTTGTTACTGCGCCATCGTTCCAGTATTTTTCACCAGGAGTGGCAGGCCTTGTGTTGCCAGCAAGCGGATATTCTGGTGACCCATGAAGCCCCGGACTGTCATCCGTATGGTTTTCGCATCCTCAACCAACTGGCGCGTGAGATGGGTGTTAAAACCTTGTTTCATGGTCACCAGCACGACAGCCTGAACTACCGCCCGTATTTTCGTCGCTTGGGGTTTCATGTGTATGGCGTTGGCCTGCGGGGTGTTTGCAACTTGCGTGGTCAATGCGTGCGAGCCGGGGAGATGGAAGTGCCGGGCGGGACATGAGTCGTATTCACGGACATGCAGTACATCGGCCCAGTGCTCAGGCTTTGCTTTCCAGCCGGTAGCCATAACCGCGCAAGGTACAAATTTGGATGTCACTGTGGTCATCAATCCGCAGTTTTTTGCGCAGGCGGCTGACATGTGCATCGACGGTGCGGGTGTCCACTTCGGGGCAGCGCTCCCAGACTTCGCTCAAAAGCTGTTTGCGGCTGAGTAGCTCACCGCGATGAGTGAACAGATACAGGCCGAGGTCGAACTCCATCCCGGACAGTGCCAAATCCTCGTCATGCAGATAGATGCGCCGATTCGGCACGTCGATACGGTAAGCATGGAGCTGGATGCTGTCGGCGAGCGTGGCGCGGCTGCGGCGCAGCAATGCAGCAATGCGCGCTTGTAGTTCGGAAATGCGCAACGGCTTCACCACGTAATCATCGGCGCCCAAGGCGAGTGCATTGACGATCTGCGTTTCATCGTCGCTGATACTTTCCACCAGAATGGGAGGCTGATCGCCCCATTGCCTGACCCAGCGAATGATGCGGTCGCTCTCACCATCCGGCAGTGACCAGTCCAGAATCAGCAAGTCGAACGAGCGGTATTTCAGGGTGTTTTCCAGTTCAGCGATGGTTTGGTAATGCTGGCAGTCCCAGCCGCCTTGTTGCAGCGCCGCCATAATCACCAACGCAACCTCCGCATTGTCTTCGAGTAACGCGATGCCCGCTTTTGCCGGTGTTGATGCCAAGGCGGGGTGGGAGGAGTTGATTTTATACATAAATTTACAGACTTTTTACAAACGAGGGTAGTACGCGCATTAGACTCAAGCATACCGCATACAGCCTGAATAAATCTGGCTGTCGCGTGTAAAAAATGTCGTTTACCCGGATTGTGGTGTCGTATCAAGTTGGTTTTTACCGGTTGGTCATTTCTGTCGTCCGGTGTCTGCGACCGCTGGGGTGACGGTGCTTGCGATGGCGGGAAGGCTGTGGTTTCATGGCCTGTCAGCCCAGATGCAATGGTCGTCACTGACGGAATATGAATGTGTAAACAGGGGTGTCGCATGAAAACCAGACCCATTTTGATTGTGGATGATGAGCCGGTCAATCTGGCCGCACTGCGCCAAGTGTTGCAGGATGATTATGCGCTGGCGTTTGCCAGCAATGGCTCGATGGCCCTGTCCGCCGCTCGGCGGCTGAACCCGGTGCTGATTTTGCTGGATATTCAGATGCCGGGGATGGATGGTTATGCCGTGTGTGAGGCCCTCAAGGCCGACCCGCAACTGGCCGCCATTCCGGTGATTTTTATCACCAGCTTGTCGGAGACTTGGGATGAGGTGCAAGGGTTGGAATCCGGGGCAGTGGATTACATCACCAAGCCTATTTCCGCTGCCACGGTGCGCGCGCG
>DHYQ01000074.1:32142-37879 GCA_002414205.1 Gallionellaceae bacterium UBA5126
GCGGCGGGACAATATAACGATACCGATACCGGGGTGCACATCTGGCGGATGGCGGCCTATGCGCGCGCGCTGGCTGAGGCGGCTGGTTGGCCGGAAGAGCAGTTTTGCAATTGGAATTGGCCGCGCCCATGCACGACACCGGCAAGATTGGCATTCCCGACGAGATTTTGCGCAAGCCCGGCAAGCTGGATGCCGCTGAGTGGGAAATCATGAAAACCCATGCCCATATCGGCTACGAGATTTTGCATCAAAGTAAGGCCCCGGTATTTCAATTGGCCGCCGAGGTGGCGCTACGTCACCACGAAAAATGGGATGGCAGCGGCTATCCTGATGGGCTGGTGGGTGAAGCCATCCCGGAATCGGCACGTATCGTTGCCTTGGCGGATGTGTTTGATGCCTTGACCATGCGTCGGCCATACAAGGATCCCTGGCCGGTCGAGAAAGCCGTGGGGATGATACGTGACGGAGCAGGCAGTCACTTCGAGCCCCGTCTGGTCAATTTGTTCGAGGCGATCCTGCCTGAGTTGCTCACCATTCGTGCGCGCTGGGAAGCGCCTGCGCCTGACTGACGCCCCGCACCATGTTCATTCAGACTGCGCCGCCACCCGCCGACGAGGCCGCCCTTAGCCCGTCGGCATTTTTCATGTTGCTGGGTGAACTGGCGCAAGGCGTGTGCGCCGGGTTGTTGGTGGCGCTGGTGGCGGCGCAAATGCTATTTCCCGAACAATGCTTGGGGCATGACTCGCCGGTACATTTGCTCACCGTGTTGGTGCTGGGCGTGCTGCTGCTGTTGCCGATCTGGCGTGGCAGTGTACGTCGCCTGCGCTTGGCCTTGGCGCTGCTCTTGGGTATCAGTGTCATGAATGTGGCCTTCTCGGTCTGGTTGCTCGGGCCAGTGTCACTGTGGAAGCTGCCTTTCCTGAGTGTGACGTTTACCTTGTTGTTTGTGAGCTGGACGCAGATGCCCCGCATCGGCCAGACAGCGGGCACCCTGTTTTGGGGATTGTCGCCACGACAGATGATGGTATTGGCGCTGGGATTGCTGCTGCTGGGGGCAATCAGCATGCTGGTGTGGTTGGGCCCCGGTGGTACCTCGCAGGATGCCAACACCTGGTTGCGTGGCCTGGAAGGCGCCGTGGTAATTGCCTTGGTGTTGTTATATCGCCTCTCCGGCATGCAACAGGGACGCGACGCTGCGCGCCATCTCGCCGACTGCGCGGCGTTGTTTTTGACCTTGCTGGCGATCATGAGCGCCGCGTTGCTGCTGAGTTTTGACTGGCTGAACCAGCATAGTCCGCATGCCATGCCTACGAGCAATGCGGCCCTGTTGCTGGTGTTGTTTGCGATGTCGCTGCTGGTGCATTATCCCCCGGCACGGCCCATGCTACGTTGGCTGTGCGTGGTCATCGCGCTGTTGTGGAGCGTGGCTGCGGCACGCAACTACCCGCTCATCATGCTGCCCATGTTGCCGTTGGCGGGGTTGGTGCTGGGACTGTTTTTACCCGGTCGCGGATGGTGGCTGGCCTGGGGGTTGTGGGGGCTGGTGTTGGCGCAACCGGCTTGGGCCTTGGGGGAAATGCAACTGCCGCTGGTCATGAATGCGCTGCTGGGGAGTGTGGTGCTGGGCATGATGCTGTGGCTGAATCGGCGCGCGATGCACAGCCCAACCGGTGCGCACCGGCTGGGTGTGGTGGATCGCAGAACCCAGCCCAGAGGATTTGCCCACAAAGTCGGGCTGGGGGTTGCGCTGTTCGTCGGGGTGTTGGGGACGCTGGGCTACCGCTTGCTCTACCAGATCGAAAGCCGCGCACATCAGCATGAAGCGACGGTGGAGGCGCGTTTGCTGGCGCAGCGTATCGGCGAGCGCTTGCGTAATGCCGAAAACCTGGCCTTGGCGTTGCGGCAGCAGCCACTAGGTAAGATCAGCACACAAGCGGAATTTGAGCATGCAGTGTCGGCATTGCAACGACTGGCGGGTGACGGGATGGTCTTGCAATGGGCGCCGGATGCGGTGATTCGTTTTGCTCATCCCCTGCCGGGGAATGAAAAAGTCATCGGCTACAACTTGCTGGCCGATCCGGCGCGCGGCGCCGTAGCGCGCAAAATTCTGGAAACCGGCAAGCCTTTGTGGTCAGGCCCGTTTGACTTGATACAAGGCGGTACCGGTATGGCCTACCGGGCACCGATTTACCAGGAAGGTCGCCTGCCGTCGCCACAAAACGTGGTCGGGCTGGCGATTACGCTGGTGCGCTTTCCGCAGGTGTTGCGGCAGTTGATTGCCAGTCAGGGCAATCATGAATTTCAAATCTGGATTCAAACCCAAGGGGCCGAGCGTCAGCAGGTGTGGGGTAGATTGAGTACATTGTCGGGCGACAGCGCCGACAGCAGTGGCTTTGCCAGTGCCGATATTGGTGCCAATGCCATGGGCTGGGCCTTGGGGTCAGAAGCCATCGCCAAGCCGCATGGCCCGATAGGCTTGCATGTCGAAGTGCGGGCGTGGCCGCCGTGCATACCTTGGCGCAAGGTTGGCCCAATCGCATACAGGGGCTGCTGATCACCGCGCTGTTGCTGGGTTGGTTGGTGCAAACCTTGCTGGAGGGTCGCTTGCGCGAGCGTGCGATGCTGGCGCGCGAAGAGGAATTTGCCCGTATGGAAGAAATGCTGGCCGGTGACGTGGCAGGCAAAGTTTTGTTTCGCGGCGATGGTCAGGCTATTTGGAGTAATCCGCGCGCAGAAGTGGTGCTCCGGGTCAAACCGGGTCAATTGTTGACGGTGAATTGTTTGACTAATCCGCTGTTTCAACGCAATGGCTGGGATGAATTGGCCCGCACGTCGTTGAAAACCGGCGCGTTGCATTATGTCGAGTACCAAGGGGAGGGGACCTTTGGTCAGGCGGTTGATATTCGGATGCGCTTTAGTCGTTTGGAGTTGGCTGGGCGGATGAAGGTGTTGATACAGGTGCTGGATCTGACCGATATACATGCCATGGAGCGCGCCCTGACAGACAGCGAAGAGCGTTTCCGCCAATTCCTCACGCATAGCCCCACGGTCGCATGGATCAAGGATGAACAGGGGCGTTATCAGTATGTTTCTCCCAGTTATGAGGCGCACTTCGGCGTGCAAAGCGCGCTGTGGCTGGGTAAAACCGACGAGGAAATCTGGCCCGCCCAGATGGCGGCCGTGTTTCGCCAGAATGATTTGAAAGTGCTGGCCTCGGCAGAACCGCTGACGGTGGAGGAAACCACCATCGAGCCCAGCGGGCGCACGACGCATTGGTTAAACAACAAATTTACGTTTAGCGATAGCCGGGGGCAGCGCTATATCGCCGGTATTGGGCTGGACATCACACAACGGCAGCAGGATTTTCTCACCGCGCAATATTTCGCCAGTCTGGTGGCCTCATCTGGGGATGCCATTATCAGTAAATCCTTGGATGGCAAAATCACCAGTTGGAATCACAGCGCCGAAGTGATTCTAGGCTACCGTGCCGAGGAGATGCTCGGTCAGTCCATTTACACCCTGATTCCACCGGGTCTGGAGGAGGAAGAGGCCTCCATTTTGAGTCGGATTAAAGCCGGTGTGCGGGTCGAGGTCTTTGAAACAAAACGTCGGGCCAAGGATGGACGTTTGCTGGCAGTGGCGGTGACCGTGTCGCCTATCATGGACAGCGAAGGCCATATCGTGGCGGCATCCAAGGTGTTGCGTGACATTACCCAGACGAAATTGCTGGAGCAACATTTGCAAGCGTCCTATGAAGAGGCCGCATTGTTCCGCACCCTGGTGGAAGATGCCGCCGAGCCGTTCTTTGTGGTGGATATGGAAGATGCCGGGCGGATGATCTATGTCAACCGTGCGGCGGCGCAACATTACGGCGCCACTGCGGAAGAAATCTACCGTTGGCATGTGTCGGACTGGGATCCTCAATTCACCCCGGCGGCCTTGCCCGCGCTGTTTGAGACGATTCGGGCGCAGCGCAGCATGACCTTGCAAAGTCAGCATCGCACCGCAACGGGCGCATTGCGCGCAGTTGAAATTTCCGTGAATTATTTTGCCGGTGGCGCGGCGCGGCATTATGCCTACGGTTGGTTCAAGGATATTTCGCAGCGTGTCGAACACGATCAGTGGCTGGAGTCGGCCAAAGCCGAGGCGGAGCGGGCCAGTCGTGCCAAGAGCGAGTTCCTGTCCAATATGAGCCACGAAATTCGCACGCCACTGAATGGGATTCTGGGGTTGTTGCAATTGTTATCGCTATCACCGCTGGCGGTGCAGCAGCGGCGCTATGTGGAACAGGCTTACCGTACTTCGCAGGTTTTGTTGGCGTTGATTAGCGACATTCTGGATATTTCACGCATCGAAGCCGGGGTGGTGGAGATTGCGTGTGAGCCGTTTGATCTGGCGCAAGTCTTGCGCAGTACCGTGGATGCCTTTGCCCAAGCGGCAGCGGACAAGGGGTTGCGTTTGGACAGCACGCTGGCGTCCACCTGTCCGAGCCACTGGCGCGGCGGTGAAACCCATCTCATGCAGGTCCTGTTTAACTTGGTGGGCAATGCCATCAAGTTTACCGAGCAGGGGCAAATCAGCGTGCAGGTGACCGAAATTGGCCCGGCGCATGCCGAGGGTAGCATCCTGCGCTTTGAGGTGCGGGATAGTGGTATTGGCATCGCGCAGGACATGTGTCAGGTGATCTTCCAGCGCTTTACCCAAGTGGAAAGCAATCATGTGCGCCGTTTTGGGGGAAGTGGCTTGGGCTTGGCCATTGCCAAGGGTTTGATTGACAAAATGGGCGGCGAAATCGGGGTGACATCCGTGCTGGGGCAGGGGAGTTGTTTCTGGTTTGAATTACCGTTGCAGTACGTGGGCAGCCGTGATGCGGCCTTGATACCGCCGACCGCTACCGTCCCAAGCAGTGTATTGCCTGCGCGGCCCTTGCAGGGGCTGCGCATTTTGCTGGCGGAAGATCAGCAGATTAACCAGGTGGTCTTGCTGGAGATGCTGCAACGCATGGGAGCCGAGGCAACGCTGGCATGTAATGGGCAGGAGGCGGTGCAGCAGGTGCAGGCCGCCAATGAGCGAGGGGCTGCGCTGTTTGACGCGGTGTTGATGGATGTGCAAATGCCGGTGATGGATGGTTTGGAAGCGACACGGCAATTGCGTACCCAAGGCTACGGTGCCCTGCCGATTATCGCCATCACCGCCGGGGTCAACGTAAAAGACCGGGAAAAATGTATGGCAGCGGGCATGAATGATTTTCTGGCCAAGCCCATCAACATGCAGCAACTCGGAGCACTCATCCTGCAATATTGCCGCCGTCCCGCAAGCCCTGCCATTCTGGCGAGGCTGCCTGCGCAGGCGGGTATCCAGGAAAATCCTCCCGGATTCGATGTGTTGGCGGCGATTGATCGACTGGGAGGCGATACCGAGATTTATTTCCGGCTGTTGAACACGTTCCTGTCCAGCGTTCCAGCAGTGCAAATGCAACTCAGTCTCCAGATGCACGATCCGTCACCGGCAGGTTGCCGCGCCGCCGCCAGACAACTACACGCCCTGCGCAGCAGTCTGTTGACCTTGGGGGCCGACGAATGGGCTAACGTGACACGCCAAGCCGAAGCGGCCTTGGCGCAGCCGGAAAATCTGGATCGGGAGGCCTGGGTCGCCGCCTTGGAAGCCGCCTATCACACCGCCACGACCACCCTGCATCAACTACGCGCTCAGGTCATCTGAGAGCCAGTTCCGAGGT
>DHYQ01000087.1:0-197 GCA_002414205.1 Gallionellaceae bacterium UBA5126
CGGAGAGAACCAGCTATTTCCAGATTTGTTTAGCCTTTCACCCCTATCCACAGCTCATCCCCTAACTTTTCAACGTTAGTGGGTTCGGACCTCCAGTGTGTGTTACCACACCTTCATCCTGGCCATGGATAGCTCATCTGGTTTCGGGTCTACGCCCAGCAACTATCGCCCTTATCAGACTCGGTTTCCCTACGCCT
>DHYQ01000087.1:437-1422 GCA_002414205.1 Gallionellaceae bacterium UBA5126
CCCCCATATTCAGACAGGATTTCTCGTGTCCCGCCCTACTTGTCGCAATCCTAGTTCCACACTTGTATTTTCACCTACGGGACTATCACCCACTACGGTCAGACTTTCCAGACTGTTCGATTAACAGAAGTGCTAAAAATTGCAGGCTGATCCGTGTTCGCTCGCCACTACTTACGGAATCTCGGTTGATTTCTTTTCCTCCGGCTACTTAGATGTTTCAGTTCGCCGGGTTCGCTTTACCTTCCCTATATATTCAGGAAGGAATGACCCAAAGGGCCGGGTTTCCCCATTCAGAGATCTACGGATCAAAGCTTATTGCCAGCTCCCCGTAGCTTATCGCAGGCTATCACGTCTTTCGTCGCCTGTAATCGCCAAGGCATCCACCATATGCACTTATTCGCTTGATCCTATAACGTTAAGCCCTCGTCTTGCGACAAGGCGTTATAAGCAAGTGTTTGTGCTTGATTTAACAGGACTAGTGTTAAATCAACTTGATACAATCAAAAACCCATTTAGTTTTCATGCACTTGCGTTATTTGCTTACGCAAACTTCACTTGTGCGTGAATCACTTTACTTACTTCTTCCAAATTTTTAAAGAACACTTCCACCGTAAACGGTGAACATTAAACTGACCCGCAATTTAGTGTTCACAATTCACTGCCACGAACAAGATAATTGGTGGAGGTTAACGGGCTCGAACCGTTCACCCCCTGCTTGCAAAGCAGGTGCTCTACCAAATGAGCTAAACCCCCGACGCGAAAACACTGCATCAAACAGCTTGCAGCATTTGAAACCACTGGTGGGTCTAGTTGGGCTCGAACCAACGACCCCCGCCTTATCAAGACGGTGCTCTAACCTGCTGAGCTACAGACCCAGTAGAGTATCGTTTTTCCAACCAGACTTCGGTCAGGACAACCAACATCCAACAACAACTGATAAGTGTAGGCACTCAGCCTTTCGGATTCTCTAGAAAGGAGGTGATCC
>DHYQ01000087.1:1499-1631 GCA_002414205.1 Gallionellaceae bacterium UBA5126
GTTACGACTTCACCCCAGTCATGAAACCCACCGTGGTAATCGCCCTCCTTACGGTTAGGCTAACTACTTCTGGCAGATTCCACTCCCATGGTGTGACGGGCGGTGTGTACAAGACCCGGGAACGTATTCACC
>DHYQ01000087.1:1764-1975 GCA_002414205.1 Gallionellaceae bacterium UBA5126
TCCCCACCTTCCTCCGGTTTATCACCGGCAGTCTCATTAAAGTGCCCAACTAAATGATGGCAATTAATGACAAGGGTTGCGCTCGTTGCGGGACTTAACCCAACATCTCACGACACGAGCTGACGACAGCCATGCAGCACCTGTGTTCAGGTTCCCTTTCGGGCACCAATCCATCTCTGGAAAGTTCCTGACATGTCAAGGGTAGGTAAGG
>DHYQ01000087.1:2073-2603 GCA_002414205.1 Gallionellaceae bacterium UBA5126
CCCCGTCAATTCCTTTGAGTTTTAATCTTGCGACCGTACTCCCCAGGCGGTCAACTTCACGCGTTAGCTGCGGTACTAAAGAAGTCTCCTTCCCCAACACCTAGTTGACATCGTTTAGGGCGTGGACTACCAGGGTATCTAATCCTGTTTGCTCCCCACGCTTTCGTGCATGAGCGTCAGTGTTAGCCCAGGGGGCTGCCTTCGCCATCGGTATTCCTCCACATCTCTACGCATTTCACTGCTACACGTGGAATTCTACCCCCCTCTGCTACACTCTAGCTTGACAGTTCCAAATGCAGTTCCCAGGTTGAGCCCGGGGATTTCACATCTGGCTTATCATGCCGCCTGCGCACGCTTTACGCCCAGTAATTCCGATTAACGCTCGCACCCTACGTATTACCGCGGCTGCTGGCACGTAGTTAGCCGGTGCTTCTTCTTACAGTACCGTCATCCCCACCCGGTATTAGCGGATAGGATTTCTTTCTGTCCGAAAGAGCTTTACAACCCGAAGGCCTTCTTCACTCACGCGG
>DHYQ01000087.1:2750-3012 GCA_002414205.1 Gallionellaceae bacterium UBA5126
CAGACCCGCTACGGATCGTCGCCATGGTAGGCCTTTACCCCACCATCTAGCTAATCCGATATCGGCCACTCCGTCAGCGAAAGGTCTTGCGATCCCCTCCTTTCCCCCTCAGGGAATATGCGGTATTAGCGTAAATTTCTCTACGTTATCCCCCACTTACGGACATGTTCCGATATATTACTCACCCGTTCGCCACTAAGGTATTGCTACCTCCGTTCGACTTGCATGTGTAAAGCATACCGCCAGCGTTCAATCTGAGCCA
>DHYQ01000087.1:3060-3413 GCA_002414205.1 Gallionellaceae bacterium UBA5126
AGGATCAAACTCTTCAGTTCAATTCCTGTTACTTGATTCATTTAAGAATCTGGTCTTACTCAAAGTGAATCATTGACATGATTCGTTTAGACTTTGCGTAAGGTACTACTATATTTTTTAAAGTCGTTTTTCGCATTTTGCAAAAAACTACCAAAAAACCAAGTACCTACGCTTATCAGTTATTTGTTCGTTCTTTTAAAGAGCTTTTCGCTATCAGCGAAGAGGTGCGCATTATACAGAGCTTTTTCACCTTGTCAACTGTTTTTTTAATTTTGTTTGATTTGTTTTTTCAATTCAAACTTAACTAATCATTCAGTTGCCGCGCTGTGTTAGCAGCGAAGAACGCCACTATA
>DHYQ01000087.1:3509-18286 GCA_002414205.1 Gallionellaceae bacterium UBA5126
GACCTTCGGGTTATGAGCCCGACGAGCTACCGAGCTGCTCCACCCCGCGTCAGATGAGCTGCGCATTCTAGTTGCCAATCTTAACCCTGTCAACACATTTCTTTAACATTGCGCATTATTTTCCCGTAATGAACTTACAGAACACGAATGGCATAAAGCGTCAGTGATCCATAAAAGCCCAGCACAGAAGTGATGGCGGCGACGCGGAAGCGATGATTCCAGGATTTCGCCAGCGCCTTCTCGCCCTTACCCATCAAATACTGTATGTAGATGATGGAAATAATGATGGAAACCACAAAAGCATATGCCAACAGGAAGTAATAATCTGCCAGCATGGTATAGCCGACCTTGGGAAAGCCGTTTTTCTGGGCCATGTGGTACACCAAAATACCCACCAACCCAGAGATGGATGCGTTGATGCGCGGCGTAAACTGATCCAGAGGCACCCATAACACCATCAGGATGATGCCCAGCAAAATGACCAGCGGCAAAAAGAAGGTGTACAGATATGGTTGCAGAATACGCCGAACTTCAATATCCAGATTAACGCTGGAAAAATAGATCGGGCTCTTATAGCCAGCCCCCATACGATAATCGGGATCACCAAAGGTAGATTTATGCTTGTATAAATCCGCATACATCTCACGCCCCTCGTAGGTCCACTCATGTGGATTGATGTCCCGCACCGGCCCTGTGTCCATATGACGGGAGTCCACCACCAACATGATATGCGTGGTGTTTTTGTTGATATGTGCCACGCTCAGGGGCAAACGCTGACTATCAAATGGAAATGCCGACAAATCATACGGCGCCTCCAGCGTTAGGCGTTTGCGATAAGCCCGATAATGAATCGGGTTGTTTAAATTCTCTTTCAATAGGGTGCTGCTTTCTCGAAGCGAATTCAACAAACCAATTTTCTCGATTTCAGCACTACTCAGGCGGTTCTCTGCCCATTTGAACCACATAAACACATCTACATCCCACAACATATCCCGGATATTGATATCGTTAATGCGGATCACATCCACTCCCACAAACACCACATCAATGATGTGGTAGGGCGTGTAGTCACTCAACTGGATAAAACCCTTTTTGATGCGCTCCTCCAGTTGCTTCAACACATACTCTTCCCTGGGATGCTGCAACTGAGTCATAGCCACCTTGAAACGTCCATCCTTGATAACCGAGACATAGATATCCCGCAGCAACACCCGCTCCTGCTTGCGTGTGGCCGCGTCGATCTGGGCTCGGTCTGGCTTGGGCGCACCATTGGCCTCGGCTTGCCCAAGCAAATAGCGCTCTACGTATTCTGCCGTCTTGTCACGCTTGTTATTGAAATACAGCATGCCCGTCAACCCTTCCACGGCGTCATGCCAATCAATATTGGCAAGATGGTCGCGCACTGTCGTGCGAGTGACTGCTTTACCGACCGCTTTTAAATCATGGATAGCATCTTCCAGCAAATGGAGGGTGTCATAGGCAATCGCCGCCTGCACGGTGGGTTTACTGCCGAACTGTTGCTGATACTCGCGGGCAAAAGCGGCGGCCTTACGATTGGCGGTTTCCCATAAAAACGTCGAAGCCACATACACATCCTTGCTACTGGATTCTGGTACGGCGGACAGAAAACGCTCATCCGCCCACGTCTTGGAAGCCATCACCGGCATGTTTAGCCCCTGTGCACGCAGTTGCGGCAAAAATTCCACGCCAGTTTCCGGGCTCCCCAGCGCCACGATCACGTCCACTGCCTCCTTCAGGTTCGCATCCGGCAATTGCTGCGCCACCCAACCCGCCGGCAAATGGCCCTTGCGTGGCACTTCTACCTCCTTGACCACCTGCAATCCCAGTCGCTGTGCCTTTTGCACGAAGGCATCGCGCAGCGAAGTGCCGAACTTACCCTCGTCACGCATGATCAACACCCGGTTTTTTTTCAGCACCTCCTTGACGTAGGTTGCCATGAACTTGCCCTGCTCATCATCGGCGATGTTCAACATGAAGGCCCAGGGATTGTCCTGGACAAAATGGCCGTTCCCCACATCGGGCGACAGCAGCGGCACACCCGCCTGAGCAAAAATAGCACCCGTCGCCAAGGCAATATCGGTGTAGTAGTGCGCCACCACCGCCAGCAGGCTTTTATCCTGCACCAAAGCCCGCGCTGCGGCCTGAGCCTTGGCCACCTCATTACCGTCATCACGAATCACCAACTCCAGTTGCGTGTCTTTATGCGTAGTATTGAAGTTCTGTACGAACATCTGCATGGCTTTTTTCAGCGGCAAGCCTTTTTCGGCACGTTCACCGGACAAGGGCAACATCACGCCAATACGGTAGGTTTCGGCCCATGCGGCACCGCACAATCCCAACAGCAGGGCAAAAAGAATCAAGATTCGACGCATTTCGCTATCCTCAATAACTAAATTGCAGGGAGGGTTTGGCATACAAGGCAAACAGCGTCACCAGCGTATAAATACAAATCACCGAAATGAATGCACCCACACTAAAGCGCTGATTCCACATCTTGGCGCGCTCTTTGTGGCCTTCGGAAATCAGATACTGAGTGTAAATAATGCCAATAATCAAAGTCACCACCTGTGCGTAGCCCAGCAAGAAGTAATAATCCGCCACCATGGTATAGCCGACCTTGGGGAAAGCATTCTTCTGCGACATGTGATACACCAAAATACCGACCAGCCCGGAAATCGAGGCATTGATACGAGGCGTAAACTGCTCGATCGGCACCCACAGCACCATCAAGATGATACTCAGCAGAATCGTCAGTGGCAGGAAGAAGGTATAAATATAGGGCTGCAAAATCCGCTGCACCCCCACTTCCAAATTCACCGTGGAAAAATACACCGGACTCTTGTAACCCGCCCCCAGGCGGTAATCGGGGTCGCCGAAAGTCGATTCATAGCGATACAGGTCGGAATACAGATTACGCCCCAGATAATTCCACTCGCGCGGTTTGATATCCTCAATGGGCGAGGTATCCATGTGACGCGAATCGACCACCAGCATGACATGGGAAATATTCTTGTTGGCATGCGCAATCGACATGGGCAGGACTTGTTCGTCAAAGGGGAAGGCCGATAAATCATACGGCGCCGTCAGCACCACGCGCTTGCGATACACACGGTAGCGAATCGGCCCGGTCAGATTTTCCTTGAACAGCGTGGATTGTTCGCGCACCGCATTGATGACGCCGATTTTTTCCACCTCCTTGTTGTCGAGGCGATTTTCCGCCCACTTGAACCACATGAAGACATCCACATCCCACTGCATGTCGCGCAAATTGATGTCATTGATACGGATCACGTCCACCCCGACGAACACCACGTCAATCAAGTGATAAGGTTGGTGATCGCTCACCAGGACATAGCCTTTGCCGACACGCTCCTCCAATTGACGCAAAACATACTCCTCGCGCGGGCGCATCAACTGTTGATAAGCGGTCTTGAAGCGACCATCTTTGATGACCGACACAAACATGTCGCGCAACAGGGCACGATTTTCCTCACCGCTGGGCGGCAGGGGCGGCGACAAATGGGCAGGGAGTTTGCCTTCTGCCTGCAACTTTGCCTCGTATTCCGCCACATATTCCGCCGTCTTGTCACGGGCATTCTTGAAAAACAGCACCCCAGTAGCACCTTCCAGGCCGTCACCCCAATCCAGATTAGCCACCGCATCCCGGATCGAAGATCGGCTGACAGGCACCTTGGAGCCCGGCGCAGACAACTGGCCAATGACATGCCCCAATAAGGTCATAGCATCAAAAGTCGTCGCCGCGACCACGGGTGTCGCTTCCTTGAACTGATGGGAATAAGCGCGGGAGAACTTCGCCGCCTGCCGATTGGCAATTTCCCAGAGGAACGGCGAGGTGACGTACACATCCTTGGTGTAGCGCTCATCAATGACATTGGTATCGACGAATTTCGGGCTGGACCAGGTATTCGGTGCCAACACCGGCATTTCAAAGCCATGTTGACGCAACCTCGGCAACAACTTCACCCCGCTGTCGCTGTGCATCATCGGCACGATCAAATCATAGTCGCCCGCTTGCGCTGCCGGCAAATGCCGCTTCATCCAGGCATCATCGGGGTTTTCCCCTGGCTCAACCGATACGGTGCGTACCACTTGCAATCCTACCCGTGCGGCCTTCTTGATAAAGGCATCGCGCATGGCCACGCCAAATTGCTCGGTGTTGTATAACAGCAGTACCCGTGACTTTTTCATCACTTCCTTGGCGTACACCGCCATGAAACTGGCCTGTATCACATCCGACACATTGAGTACAAATGCCCATTTACTGCTGTTAGCCAAGGCTTGGCTACTGACGTTGGGGGAAAAATAAGGAATTTTGGCATCCGCAAACACTTTGGCCGTGGCCATGGCCACGCCGGTGTCATAGTGCCCGACCACTGCCAGCAAATCGGGGTCCTGCACCAGTGCGGCGGCGGCGGCGGGTGCCCGTGCCGGATCACCGAAATCATCCTGCACCACCAGTTCCATTTTTTGCTGCGGGTTGGTAGCGTTGAATTGCTGCACAAACAATTCCGCCGCCTTCTTGAGCGGCAAACCCTTCTCGGCACGCGGCCCGCTCAACGGTGCAATCAGGCCAATCTTGTAGGTTTTACCCCAAGCCCCCAGCGACAACAGCAATGCACACACTGCCAACAAAATACGCAAACCTTGTTTCATTTTTATTTTCCTTTCTCACCGCAAGCACCGCTTAGTCCAGCATGTGCAATCCCCAAGCCACACCGAAGCCGGTCACATCACTGGCAACGATGCCCAACCCGCCATCGCAGCGGCTGGCCGACAAATCCACATGCAGCCAAGGCACTTCCGGCGCGGGCGGGGTATCGTCCTTGGCAGATTTTTTCTCCGTCAGGAAACGCTTGAGGAAGCGCGCCGCCAGAATGTGATCGGCCTCGCCGTCCAGGGTGCATTGTTTGATGTCGGCCACCTTGGAATCCAGCGCCGGTTCGTAATCCTCGTCCAGCGGGAAGGCGCACAGGCGCTCGCCGCTGGCTTGCCCCGCCGTCACAGCTTGTTGCAAACGCGCCGCATCATTGCCCAACACGCCGCTGTAACGTGCGCCGAGCGCCACGGCCATGCTGCCGGTCAGGGTGGCAAAGTCAATCAGCAACTCCGGCTGGGCACGCGCCGCCAAGGTCAGGGTATCGGCCAGCACCATGCGCCCTTCGGCGTCGGTGTGCATGATTTCAATCGTGGTGCCGTTCAGCGCCTTGACCACGTCGTTTTGCTTGTAGGCCAACGGGCTGATATGGTTTTGCGCAATCGCCAGCCAACAGTCGATGTTCACCGGGCGCTGTTGCAGCGTGGCCGCCAACAAAATCCCCAAGCACACCGCCGAGCCGTTCATGTCCTCGTGCATGCCGTGCATGTAGCGCGCCGGTTTCAGGTTATGGCCGCCAGTGTCAAAGCAAATGCCCTTGCCGGCCAGCGCCACGGTTTTTTCCGCGCCGGGCGGGCGATAGCGCAGATGCACAATGGCGGCATCCTGCTCGCTGCTACCCTGCGCCACCGCCACAAATGCCCCCGCGCCCAGTTTGCGCAAGGTTTTGAAGTCGAATTCCTCATGCGCCCAGCCATGCGTTTTGGCCAATTTTTTAATGCGCTTGCGATATTCGCCGGGGGTCAATTCGTTGGGCGGCAACATGGTCAGCGTGCGACACAGCACATTGCCCTCGGCCTGGGCGCGCAGCGCAGCAAAGGCCGCTTCATCGGTCGCCCCGCACAAGGTGATTTTTTTCAGCGGCTTGCCGCCTTCCTTGTAGCTGGGCAACGCCACACCATTCACCCAAGCGGCATACGTTGCCAACTCGGCCAAGGCCTGTGCACCCTCACCCTGCACGACGACGGTGATTTTGCCTGGATGCTCCGCCAGCAACAGTTGCACCACCCGGCGCACCTGCGTGTGCTGTGCAAACCGCGCAGCGGCCAAATCCAGCATCGCCCACACCAGCAAACGCCCGTCCGCCGTATTGGCCGCCACCGGCGCGCTGGCCAATTCCGCCAGCTTCATATCGCGCCGCTTCAACACCGCCGCCAGCAATTCGCGCTGTGGCAACGTATCGGGCAAAGCGGTCTGCTTGGCAAACAGCACCAATTGATGCGCCGCATTGCTGGCAGGCGCAAGCTGAAAATCGAGTTGAGCTAACATGGCGACCCCTTAAATAGACAATTGGAATGCCCGGATTATAGAGGCATACCGCCATGGATGGCCGGGAATTACCCGCAGATGACGCCAACAAAGGGTTATGGGCCTGTCGGGGCAGGACGCCGACGACCGCTTCACAAACCCTGCGGGGCCGCATCGGCTCCGTACTCATCACATGAGGTTGGTTCGTAGTAGCGAAATTGATTGCGTCCGGATTTTTTGGCTTGATACATGGCGGTGTCCGCCCACTTGATCATATCTTCGGTACGGACATCCTGACCGAGGAACACCACGACACCGATACTTGCCGCTGAATGATGTTCGACGATGGTCTCAACCTGACTATCGTGCTGCATTTTCAGCGTGTACGGTTCGGATAAAATTCGGCGGATTTTGTCGGCGACCTGACCGGCCAGCGCAATCGACTTGGCATAATCCTGATCCAACTGACTGAGCAACACGACAAACTCATCGCCCCCAAAACGGGCCACCGTATCCACCTCACGCACGCAACCGCTCAGGCGACGCGCCGCTTCGATCAGCAGCAAATCCCCCGCACCATGCCCATGCGTATCGTTGAGCGATTTGAAGTTATCCAAATCCAGAAACAAGATTGCGCCATACAGACCACTGCGCTTACTGAGCGCCATGGCTTGTGCGATGCGCTCCTCCAGCAAGCGGCGATTGGCCAGATTGGTCAAGGTGTCGTAGCGCGCCAGCTTATTAATTTCCGCCAGCGCACGGCTTAAATGCTCTTTTTCCTCAATCAAAGACTGCTCGACCTCGCGCCGCGCCTGGTTATCTTCGGCGGCAATGCGCATCTGAATCACATGCAACATCACATAAGCGCTCAACTTGCCCGCATGCGCCATCATGGTGAATTTTTCGTGCGGCGAGTTGGAATACAACATGCACAAATCGGACAGAAACAGCAACACGCCCATCAGTGCCAGACCTTCAAACAAGCGATGCTCATGCCGCTGCCGCCAATACAGCACAATAACGACAACCCAAAGCAGCAACAGCGGCACCTGGGTTGGGCGCTGAATCCCCAACAGCCCCGTGTCCATATAATTCGGCAAGCGAAATGACAGTGCAAACAAAACCAGCGTCAGCAGCAACATGCCCACTGCAAATGCGATCGGGGAAAGTGTCGATTGACGCCGCATCAGCCCATAGACCCAGGCCATGGACAGCGGCAACACGTAGGTGGAAGGCGGCCAGGTGGTCGGTCGCAAGGTGCCGGAATACTGCCCGATCCAAGCAAACCAACCGCTCCATTCAATGCCAATCAAGGCATGCAGTAATTCTGTTCCAGCAGCAAAACTGAAGCCTATCACCAAGTAACTTCTGACATTCGGCTGAATCGCATGCTGCTCGCCCAGCAGAAACACCGCCAACAGCAGCGACAAGATCGCATTGCTGGTGTCCAGCCCAAGATGCAAGTAAGGAAATTTTTCGGCACCTGTGCCTGACAGGCTGAAGAGCACAACTGCGTACAAGCCCACAAACAACAAAAAGGCATACAGGTACTTGGGGCGCAGCTTAGAAACAGCTTCCAATATCGGCTCCATGACAGGCGGCGGGGAATGGTTTGTGCCCAATGGCAACGAAACCGGCGCGGGATTGTCAGTTTCCAGCGAATGTTCTGTCAAGTCATTACTGCCTATGCGGGATGATCGTGTTTGGATTCCCGTCTAAAAGGTCGCCAGACCGTGCGCAGCACCCCATTTTCTCCGCGCTGGGCAAGCGTGCTAACATGCCGCCCCCTTAAATCAATGGCCGACCGGGGGCTGTCATAGAGACCTTCCCGGCAACGCCCTGCCCCGAAAAATGCAAACTTATCTTGACCTGATGCGGCACGTGCTCCAGCACGGCGCGCAAAAAGACGACCGCACCGGCACCGGCACAGTGAGCGTATTTGGCTACCAAATGCGTTTCAATCTGGCGGACGGTTTCCCGCTCGTCACCACCAAAAAATGCCACCTGAAATCCATCCTCCACGAGCTGCTGTGGTTCCTGCAGGGCGACACCAACATCCGCTATTTGAAGGAAAACGGCGTGTCGATTTGGGACGAATGGGCCGATGCCGACGGCAACCTGGGCCCGGTGTATGGCAAGCAATGGCGCGACTGGGTGGCCCCGGATGGCGCGCACATCGACCAAATCCGCGAAGTTATTCAACAACTTAAAACCAACCCCGATTCGCGCCGCCTGATTGTTTCCGCCTGGAACGTGGGCGAATTGCCGCAAATGGCGCTCGCGCCCTGCCACGCCTTTTTCCAGTTTTACACCTCGCCGCCGGATGCCCACGGGCGGCGCAAACTGTCCTGCCAGTTGTACCAACGCAGCGCGGATATTTTCCTCGGCGTGCCGTTCAACATCGCCTCGTATGCCTTGCTGACGCTGATGGTGGCACAAGTGTGTGACATGGATGCGGGCGAATTCGTGCACACCCTGGGCGATGCGCACCTGTATGTGAACCATCTGGAACAAGCCAACTTGCAACTGTCGCGCAGCCCGCGTGCCTTGCCGGTGATGCGCATCAACCCGGCAGTGCAGGATATTTTCTCCTTCCAATACAGCGACTTCACACTGGAAGGCTACGATCCGCATCCCGGCATTAAAGCGGCGGTGGCGGTATGACGCGCATCAACCTGATTGCTGCGCTGGCGCAAAACCGCACGATTGGCGTGAACAACACCCTGCCTTGGCGCATCCCCGCCGATTTGCAACACTTCAAACGCCTGACCTTGGGGCACCACATTTTGATGGGGCGCAAAACCTTCGACTCGATTGGTCGCCCGCTGCCACAACGCACCACGGTGGTGATTACCCGCAACCCGGATTTGCAGCTTGACGGCTGTGTGATGGCGAATTCGCTGGAAGCCGCGATTGCCGCCTGTGCGCAAGAGGAAGCGGTTTTTATCGTCGGCGGCGCAGAGATTTACGCACAAGCCTTACCGCTGGCCGACACGCTGTTTCTGACCGAAGTGCAGCAGGTCGTCGAAGGCGATGCGTTTTTTCCTGAATTCAGCCGGGAAGCGTGGCGGGAAGTGTCGCGGGAAGTATTGCAGCAAGACAGCCCGCAGGTGTTGGAGTATCACTTTGTTTGTTATCGCCGCATTTGATACGTCAGTCATATGAATGCCGAACAAGAGGCGCTGGGAGCGCTATTGCCAAAACGACTCAACGGTAACGAGTCTTTCCACGATGGCGCAATCCAGACCACGTATTCGGTAAATTCATTCTGGAGTTGGGCTTACTCATCCTTGGCTGCAAATAACCTGCGCGGTCATTTGGCCGAATACATTGTGGCATCAGCACTTGGTGTCGCCGACGATAGCCAACGCATTGAGTGGGATGATTACGACCTTATGGCATTCGGACTAAAAATCGAGGTCAAATCGGCTGCCTATTTGCAACAGTGGAATCAAGATCGTCTCTCTTCAATCATATTCAACATTGCGCCCTCATACCGAGAGGAAAAACCGAGGCGGATTGCTGACGTTTATGTTTTTTGCGTATTAACACCAAAAGACAAGCGTGAACTTGACCCGCTAAATTTGGCGCAATGGGATTTTTATGTATTGCCCACGAGAATTTTGGAAACGCTGGGGCCTCAAAAAACGATCACCCTAAGCGCACTGCGGGAGCTGAAGCCCCATGAGTGTCACCATGTGGAACTCAAAGAGACCATACAAAACAGCAAGTAGCCCGTCATGCAGCGCAGCGGAATGCCGGGACGTGGAGAGTGTCCGGTATTTCGCTACGCCACATACGGACTTCGGCAACGTGCCTACCCCGCCAATGCGTCCCACTGCCTCTGCTCCAACGGCACCATGCCGTGTTGCGCCCAGTCCCGTACAAACGTCATTTCCGCGCAGGATAACAACACACCTGGCAAGTGGGCCGGGCGTTGCATCTTGCGTTATGCAGGCTTGTGGTATTGTCGCGGGACATTTTTCACGGAGAACAACATGAGCAAAGCAGTACCGTTGGAACGTATTTTGCAGTCGCAGGGCTTCGGCTCACGCCGCTGGTGCAGCGAATTGATCGCCGCTGGCGATGTGTCGGTCAACGGGCAGACGGTGACGGACACCCGCGCCAGTTTTGTGGCGGAAGGTTTGCAGTTTACCGTGTATGGCGAGGACTGGCTGTACCGCGAGCGGGTGTATCTGGCGCTGCACAAGCCCGCCGATTTCGAGTGTTCGCGTAAACCCAGCCATCATCCCGGCGTGCTGACCCTGTTGCCGGAGCCGCTGCGCTTGCGGGATGTGCAACCGGTGGGGCGACTGGATCACGACACCACCGGCCTGTTGCTGCTGTCGGACGACGGACAATTCATCCACACCCAGTCCTCGCCCAAGCACCATGTGCCGAAGGTTTATCACGCCACCACTGCCGAGGCGGTGACGCCCGCACTGGTGGCGCATTTGCTGGCCGGGGTGAAATTGCATGACGAACCCGCGCCCATCGCGGCGTTGCGCTGTGTGCCGCTGGACGATCATCGACTGGAAATTGTGCTGGAGCAGGGCAAATACCACCAAGTCAAACGCATGCTGGCGGCGGCGGGCAATCATTGCGCCGCGCTGTGCCGGGTGCAAATCGGCGGTCTGACGCTGGAAGCGCTGGGGCTGGCGGCGGGCGAGTGGTGCTATTTGTCGGACGCGCAACGCGCCCTGCTACGCCCCGACTGAATGCGCCAATCGCCAGACATCGCGCTGCCATAACACATCCAACCCGTCGCTGTCCCAGCCCACTGCCTGCACCGCCCCGTCAGCACCCACGCCGTGCTGCTGTTGCAGCCGTGCACGTAGTTCCGACAGGCGGGTATTCCACGCGGCCAGTTGCGCCGCTTCCTGGGCGGCTTGTTCGGCAGCATCCACCACGGCGTAATTCGCCATCTGCACCCAATGAATGCGCCCAAAGCCGCCGATGTAGCGGATGGCCTGCGGCGTGATGCGGTAGAACTGGAAGTCGTGCATCTGGAAATACTGCTCGGCCTCCGGGAAAAAGCGCAGATAGCGTTCGCCCGCCTGCGCCTTATCCGCTTGCAACTCGGCTAGTCCCAACAATGTCACACGGCCTTGCGCCTGAATGTGCGGGTCGCGCTGGTTGTGGCAAATCAGGCTGACGCGCCCGTCGGCCTGAATGTTTTTGGTGTGCTCGGCCAAGGTGCTAATCAGAATCAGCAGGCTGCCGTCGTGTTGCACCAAATACGGCGTAATGGAGCCAAAGGGAAAACCGTCGAACTTTTTCGACAGCGTGGACAGCACACCGTAGCGGTGGGCGCGCAGCAGGGCGCGGGCTTCTTGCGCGTTGTTCATGTCAGCGCTCCAGTTTCAGTGCGGTTTCGGCCAAGCGATGACCCAGGGCAATACAGAGTTTTTTCTCGGCTTCGCTAATCGGTTGATCGTTGGCGATGCCCGCAACGTGACTGGCACCATAAGGCGTGCCGCCGCTTTGGGTAGTCGCCAGCTCCGGTGCGGTGTAGGGCAAGCCGACGATGAGCATGCCATGGTGCAGCAGCGGCAACATCATGGACAGCAGTGTGCTTTCCTGTCCGCCGTGCAGGCTGCTGGTGGAGGTGAACAGCGCCGCCGGTTTACCGACCAGCGCGTGCTGCATCCACAAGCCGCTGGTGCTGTCCAGAAAAGCCTTCATCGGCGCGGCCATGTTGCCAAAACGGGTCGGGCTACCCAGCGCCAAGCCGCTGCACTGGCGCAAATCGTCCAGTTGCACGTAGGGCGCGCCGCTATCAGGAATGACCGGCGCGACGGCCTCGCACACCGCCGAGACTTCCGGCACGGTGCGAATCCGGGCGGTGGCCCCGGCTACCTGCTCGATGCCACGCGCGATCAAATGCGCCATTTGCCGGGTGGCCCCGTGACGGCTGTAATATAAAACCAGAATTTCCGTAGTATTCATGATGATGGCGCGAAGAATTTGACGTTATGATGCGCGCCATTATCGGGGATTTTTATGATGACGAACACACTGGCCCAACACGGGCCGAATCTGAAAGCATTGGCCAGGCTGATTTGGCTGCGTTTCACGGAAGATCGCTGCCTGCAAATTGCCGCCAATTTGACCTTTACCACGCTGCTGTCGCTGGTGCCGCTGATTACCATCGCCCTGACCATGTTCGCGGCGTTTCCGGTGTTTGACGAGTTTTCCAAAAACACCACCGATTTTCTGCAATCCAACATGATGCCGGTCGGCGCGGCGGCGATCATCAGCAAATACCTGCACCAATTCACCGAAAGCGCCACCAAGCTGACCGCCATGGGGATCGTGTTTCTGGTGCTGACCGCCATGAGCATGATGCTGACCATCGACCACGCCTTTAATCTGATCTGGCGCGTGGCGCATCCGCGTTCGCTGGTGAAAAAACTGGTGGTGTATTGGGCGGTGCTGACCTTGGCTCCACTGCTGGTCGGCGCGAGCTTGTCGCTGACTTCCTGGCTGGTGGGGCTGTCCATGGGCTATGTGCAGCAAATTCCGCTGGTGGGCGTGGGGGTGCTGAAACTACTGCCGATGCTGTTCACCACGGTGGCCTTTACCCTGTTATTTCAATTAGTGCCCAATCGCTATGTGCCATTTCTGCACGCACTGATTGGCGGCTTCGTGGCGGCGGTGCTGTTTGAAAGCATGAATCTGATATTCAGCTCCTATATCAAGCACTTTCCCACCTACACGCTGGTGTATGGCGCGTTTGCCGCCGTGCCGATTTTTCTGATGTGGATTTATTTGTCCTGGATCACGATTTTGCTGGGGGCCATTATCGCCGCCTCGTTGTCCTACTGGGGTAAGCCGCCGTCGGAAACCCTGCCACCACTGAAACAACTGTTGGCAGCGCTACAAGTGCTGCAAATGCTGCATGTCCACTTCACACGCGGTATCGAAACCACTTTCCCGGAAATTTCTGCCCAAATCGGCATCGGCTACGATGCACTGGGCGATGTGCTGGACAAACTGCAAGGGGCGAATCTGATCCGCAAGACCGAACAAATCGGCTGGGTATTGCTGCATGACTTGCGCGAGGTGCGTGTACCAACCCTGTTCAACCTGTTTGTCCTGCAACAAGAGACCACGACAGACAGTCGGGAAGGGTTGCAACGCTGGCTGGAAGACTGTGTCGCGGATTGGCAGACGCGCAGCGACATCAGCTTGCACACCCTGCTGGAAAGCCAATCCGCCAGTACCGTGGCCGATGCGCCGCTGGAAACTACAGCCCCGTGAACATGGACAAGGCCGCCAAGCCCGCTTGCAAGCCGCCGCTGCCCGGTGTCGGCACCACGCCTTCGGGCGTGAGATGATTCACCACCTCCGGCAAGGCTTGCGCCAGACCGCTGGCCACTTCCGCAGGGGACAGATTCAGCTTGCTCGCCAATGCTTGCACCATATCGCCGCCCAACACCGCATGCGCCTGCTCCGCCGTGATCGCCAGATTAGCGGCCTGCCCAACCCAGGACGCGGCATGCTCGCCCAAACCCGCAGCGCTGGCCTTGTCCACCAGCCCTTGCAAACCGCCGTTGGCCGGATCGGCAACGGCAGCCGTCACCGCCTCCACCAAGGCACCCCCGACCGCAGACCCGACACTACCGATCAACCCATCAAACAATCCCATGATTCACTCCCAAAAGAACGTGCCCAGCCAGCCGTGCCCATCACGACCCGCCGCACGCTGCGCATCATACCCGCACTGTCGGCACCAACAGGTCACACAATTTCTGCAATCGGTGGCCTGATTGCCGTTACAATTTAGCCTCATTCACTCAGGAACCCCCCATGCTGCTCACTCGCTTGCTGGCCTTTTGCGCGGGCATTTTTTTCTGCACTTCCGTCGCACTGGCCGACAAACTCACCATCGCCGCCGCCGCCGATCTGAAATTCGCCTTGGAAGATCTCAGCGCGACCTTTAAACAAACCCATCCCGCTGCACAGATCGACATCGTGTATGGCTCGTCCGGCAAGTTCAGCACTCAGATTCAACAAGGCGCGCCGTTTGATTTATTTTTCTCCGCCGACATTGCCTTGCCGCGCACACTGGCCGCGCAAGGTTTTGCCGCCTCGGCAGTGCAACCTTACGCGCGCGGTCGCCTGGTGCTGTGGAGCGCCCGCCTGGATGCCCGGCAATTAACATTGCAAAGTTTGGCCGACCCAGCCATCACCCGCATTGCCATCGCCAATCCGCAGCATGCGCCGTATGGCCAACGCGCTGAGGAGGCGCTGCGTGCCAGTGGCCTATGGGAAAAAGTCTCCACCAAATTGGTCTACGGCGAGAACATCGCCCAAACTGCGCAGTTTGTGCAAAGCGGCAACGCACAAGTGGGCATCCTCGCCTTGTCGTTGGCGCTTAGCCCGGCGCTGTCGGCGCAAGGCGGCTACTTCCTGCTCCCCGATAACCTGCATGCGCCGCTGGAACAAGGCTTCATCCTCACCAAACGCGCCGCTCACAATGCGCTGGCGCACCAATTCGCCGACTACCTGCGTAGTCCGGCGGCCCGCGCCGTGCTGCACCGCTACGGCTTTAGTTTGCCGGGCGAGCGCGCAGGGAAGTAACGACGGATGATCTTGGCAGACGGCGATT
>DHYQ01000039.1:0-8470 GCA_002414205.1 Gallionellaceae bacterium UBA5126
ACGCGCATGAATCTGGAATGCGCTGTGACCGAAGAAATGCTGGCGCTGGCGCTGCGCACCAAACCGCACGACATTTGCTTGGTGCCGGAGCGGCGCGAGGAAATCACCACCGAGGGCGGGCTGGACGTGATTCGTTATTTCGAGTCCGTGAAATCCGCCTGCCAACGCTGCGCCGAGGCCGACATCCGCACCTCGCTGTTTATCGACCCGGATTTGAACCAGATCGACGCCGCCAAACGTGCTGGTGCGCCGGTGATTGAGCTGCACACCGGACGCTACGCCGATGCCGATAGCGTGCCCGCACGCCAGCACGAACTCGAGCGCATCCGCGCCGCCGCCGAACACGCCCACGGCCTGGGCCTGCACGTCAACGCCGGGCACGGCCTGCACTACCACAACGTGCAAGCCATCGTCGCCATCCCCCACATCGTCGAACTCAACATCGGCCACGCCATCATCGCCGAATCGGTGTTTATCGGCCTGGACGCGGCGGTGCGGCGGATGAAGGCGCTGCTGGTATGAACCCAACCGTAGGGTGGATAAGCGCCAGCGCATCCACCATCGCCCAACCGATTCTGGTGGATGCGCTGCGCTTATCCACCCTACGCGGTGCCTAACCATGATCTACGGCATCGGCACCGATCTGGTGGAAATCGCCCGCATGGAAGCCTTGTGGCAAAAGCATGGCCGCCGCTTCGCCGCCAAAATTTTAAGCGCGCAGGAATTGCCGGAGCTGGACGCCCACCCGCAACCTGCCCGGCTGCTGGCCAAACGCTTCGCCGCCAAGGAAGCGCTGGCCAAAGCCGTCGGCAGCGGCCTGCGCGCCCCGGTCAGCCTCAGCCGCATCAGCGTGATTCACGACAGCCTCGGCAAACCGGCGCTGCATTTTGACCCCACCCTGCGCCTGTACCTGGCGCAACTCGGCATCAGCGCCCACCACCTGTCCCTCAGCGACGAACGCCAAATCGTCGCCGCATTTGTGGTGTTGGAGATGCACTAGCATGCCCCGTAGGTGCGAATTTATTCGCACGCATTTGAAGAGCAAAGGAAAAATGTGCGAATAAATTCGCACCTACGACGATGTCCTACGACAAACTGCGCACAGGTCGTGTCAGCGAAGCAGGTCGGGCCTATTTCATTACCACGGTGCTGGCTGACCGCCAGCAGGCGTACTTTCGGGATTTTGCTTGTGCGCGGTTGTTGATTGCCGAAATGCGGGCGCTGCATGTCAGCGCTGCGGTGAATTCGCTGGCTTGGGTGGTGATGCCGGATCATCTGCACTGGCTGTTTCAACTGGGCGACACGCTGACGTTATCGCAAGTGGTCAAGCGTTTGAAGGCACGTAGCAGCCAGCGAATCAATGTCCATTTGCAACGACATGGAGCATTGTGGCAGAAGCAGTTTTACGACCACGCCATACGGGACGGCGAAGATTTGCAGCAAGTTGCCCGCTATGTTGTGGCGAACCCGTTGCGAGCGAAGTTGGTAGAAAAAATCGGCAATTACCCGCATTGGGATGCCGTTTGGTTATGCCCGTAGGTGCGAATTTATTCGCACGGTTTTGGGATATTCAAAAAATGCGTGCGAATAAATTCGCACCTACGATGGATTGTTAAGGAGTGAAAAATGGGCTGCATCATGCTGGACGTTGCCGGGACGGCGTTGACGGAGGAGGAGGCGCAGCGCTTGCGTCATCCGCTGGTCGGTGGGGTGATTTTGTTCAGCCGCAATTACCAGTCGCCCAGCCAGTTGCGGGCGCTGACGGCGGCGATTCATGCCGTGCGCACGCCGCCGTTGCTGATTGCGGTGGATCACGAGGGCGGGCGGGTGCAGCGTTTCCGCGAGGGTTTTACCAAGCTGCCTGCGATGCGCGAGTTGGGAAAAGTGTGGGATGCCGATCCGGCGCGGGCGCGGCATCTGGCGCAGCAAGTGGGCTGGGTGCTGGCGGCGGAGTTACGCGCTTGCGGGGTGGATTTCAGTTTTACGCCGGTGCTGGACATGGATTATGGTCGCAGCGGGGTGATTGGCAACCGCGCTTTCCATCGCAACGAAAACGCCATTTTCGAGCTGGCGCTGGCGCTGCAACTGGGCTTGCAGCGCGGCGGCATGCCCAGCGTGGGCAAGCATTTCCCCGGCCACGGCTATGTGGAGGCGGATTCGCATCTGGACATCCCGCGTGACGAGCGCGACTTGTTCGATTTGGAACTGGGCGACCTGATTCCCTTCCGGCGCATGATTGCCAACGGCCTCACGGCCATCATGCCCGCGCACGTCATTTACCCGCGTGTGGATGCGCGTCCGGCGGGGTTTTCACCGTTCTGGCTGCAAAGTGTGCTGCGTGAGCGGCTGCACTTTCAGGGCTGCATTTTCAGCGACGATTTGAGCATGGAAGGAGCCAGCGTGGCCGGGGATGTGGTGCAGCGGGCGCAGGCGGCGTTTCAGGCCGGGTGCGACATGGCGCTGGTGTGCAACGACCCGGTAGCGGCGGAATTTTTGCTGCGCAACCTGCACCACGACATGCCCGCCGCCAGCCGCGCTCGCTTGATTCAGATGCACGGCAAACCTAATCCGCCCAGCCTGGACAAACTGCACGAATTCCCGGCCTTCCGTCAGGCGCTGGATGAAGTTTCGACGATTGGGGTGAGTAGCCCGGAATTGCCGCTAGTGAACCGCTGATTTGCACCTCCGTTCGTGGTGAGCTTGTCGAACCATGAATAGAGGTGTAAATCAATCAAAGCGTTACGCAAAAAGCCCTTCGACAAGCTCAGGGCGAACGGATTAAATCGGGGTTTCCACAAGTTGAAGCCAGACAAGACGGCGATTTCGGGTATAATCCGCGCCCTCGATGACCCAACGGGTCATACTCCTGAATGCGAAAGTGGCGGAATTGGTAGACGCACTGGATTTAGGTTCCAGCGCCTCGCGGCGTAAGAGTTCGAGTCTCTTCTTTCGCACCATGTTTTTTCAAGCTTCCTCCGTCGGCAAAATACACATGTCGGCACATGCCCCGATCACTTGATTGCGCCCTTCGGCCTTGGCCCGGTATAGACGTGCGTCGGCACACGCCAGCATGGCGCGCAGGCTGTTGTTTTCAGTTTCTTTCCAGGCGGCAACGCCGATGCTGACGGTGATGTGAATCAGATCACCATTCACATTGATGGCGATTTTGGCGATGGAGCGGCGGATCCGTTCGGCAATTTCTTCGGCTTGTGGCAGTTCGGTATCCGGCAACATGACCACAAACTCTTCCCCTCCCATGCGGGCAAAAATGTCGGTGGGGCGCAGATTCTTGTTCACTGCGCTGCCATAGGTTTTCAGTACCAGATCGCCAATGTCGTGGCCGTAGTTGTCGTTGACGCGTTTGAAGTAGTCAATGTCCAGCATCAGCACGGCGCAGTCGTTGCCCTGGCGCTGTATGCGGGCAATTTCACGCTCGGCGGCACGGAAGAAGCCGCGTCGGTTGTTGATGCCTATCAGCGCGTCCTGCATGGCCATTTGTTCCATTTCGCCGTGTGCGATCGCCAGTTTTTCATTCGCGGCGTGTAATTCCTGATTCGTCAGGCGCAGTTTTTCCTGCGAATCGCGCAGTGCCAGCACCATTTCATCCAGGCTATATACATGCGATAAATCCCCGGCCACGTGGTAGGCGCGCAGCACGATGTAGCTAAACAGAAAAAAGCCGATGGCTGTGATCACATGGGCATACCACCACAAGTGGTTCCACGGTTTAGCCGACAAAAAGGCCAGAGAGCCTTGTAGCAGGTAAAGCATGGCCACGATACTGATACGCATGATGAAGGTGCGTTGGCGGTGGGTGCCGACAATTAACACACAGCCCAGCAGCGCCATCAGCACCGATAACACCTCCAGGCTGGTGCGCAGAATGTTAAAGGACACAATGTTTTGCTGTACCAGCCAAAAAATCAGTCCATCCAGCGCGAGCAAGCCAGCGCTCCAGCGCAGCCAATAATTTTTGGTGGGTAAGGCGGTATCTGGTTCGCTGTTGCGCAGGTAGTGCCACACGCCCAGTAATAACAAGCCATTCATCACCACCCGTGACACGGGGCCATAGATCAGAAACAGCCGGATGTCTTCCTCCGCCCATAGGGTGAGAAATGAGTGTGGTTCGTAACACAATGCGAACGCCAAAAAGCCGAGCGTGAGGTAGCGTAGAAAGCGGTTGCGGGCCAGGCAGTAGCTTTGATAGCTGATATAGGCCATGAAAGCGCTCAACAGGGAGGCTACGCTGGTGACCAGAATGTGCGGGGTGTGCGCAACCACGCACAAGGCGGGATCCTGGAAGCGCAGCATGTAGTAAATCCCGACCGATGGCAGGATGATGAACAGCCATTCCAGCAAGCGCTCATATAGATGCGTCGCGTATTGGAGGTTATCTTGGGTTGACATGGCGGCACCTCAGTTAAATTAGGGGTGTCAGAGACAAACCGACGCGGGTTGTTCCATGGGGCGATTGTGGCGTCGTGCTAGTCGGCGTAACGATGCGCGGTTTCGATAAACTGCGCTTGTACTTCCAAATAAGCGTCCACCACATCCGGGTCAAAATGGCTGCCACGTCCGGCGACGATAAAGCTGGTCGCTTGCTCATGCGACATGGCGGCTTTATACACCCGTTTGGAAATCAGGGCATCGTAGACATCGGCCAGCGCCATCAGCCGGGCAGACATGGGAATCGCCTCCCCTGCTAAACCGGCGGGATAGCCTGATCCATCCCATTTTTCATGATGTCCGCTGGCGATTTCCTTGGCGAAACTCAGGAAGGGCACCACCATCCCCAATTCTTTCTCCGCGCGCTCAATGGCTTCGCTGCCCAGCAACGTGTGTTGTTTCATGATGAAAAATTCGTCCTCGGTCAGCTTGCCGGGTTTGAGCAAAATATGATCGGGGATGCCCACCTTGCCAATATCGTGCAGTGGTGCCGATTTGAACAAAGCACGGATAATTTCGTCGTTCAGCTTCTGGGCAAAGCGTGGATGATTGCGCAGTGTTTCGGCCAAAATCTTGACGTAATACTGGGTGCGGCGAATATGCCGCCCGGTTTCGTTATCGCGGGTTTCGCCCAGTGAGGCTAGGGTGAAAATCGTCACATCCTGAATGGCACGGATTTCGGCGGTTCGCTTTTCCACTTCGGCTTCCAGAAAGGCATTTTGGTCGCGCAAAAAATCTGCTGAGGCCTTGAGTGTCAGATGCGTTTGCAGGCGGGCCATCAAAATCGGCGGGCTAATGGGTTTGGTGATGTAATCGACCGCCCCCAATGCCAGCCCATGTTCTTCGTCTTCCACTTCACTTTTGGCCGTGAGAAAAATCACCGGGATGGCATTGGTGGCGGGATTTTCCTTCAATTGCCGACAGGTTTCGTAGCCGTCCATGACCGGCATCATGATGTCGAGCAAAATCAGATCGGGCGGACTGTCCGAAAAGGCGATCCGCAGACCTTTTTCACCATTATTGGCGACACGCACCCGGTAGCGGTCTTTGAGCAGATTGTTGATCATGACCAGATTATCCGGGGTGTCATCCACCACCAGAATGCTGGGTTTTTCCATTGTGGTATGCGCTTGATTCATGTTGATTTCACCCCTCTCGTTCAGGGCAGATGTACGCCCGCTTTGCCGATTTCTGCTTGTAGCAGACTCAGTGCGCTTTCAAATTCAAAATCATCCAGCGCGGCCTGAATATCCTCGATATGCATGGCCGAGCGCAGCAGGGTTTTTTCCCGGTTGAATAGCTCGGCGGCCTCAGGATCATTATCCAACATCAATGCTTGCAGTTGTTGGCAAACTTGCGCCAACTTGACAGGGTCTACCTCGCATACCTCCTGCTTTTCCTGCGGCAAAGCGGTTTGAATCGCCAGCAACAGCGTTTGCAGCAGGGCATCGCAGGCGCACAGACTGGGCTCTACTTGTTCTTGCTGGCGTTGTTTCAAGGTTTGCTCCAATTGCGCCGCCGCTTGTTGCAACTCGCTGGCACCGATATTGCCCGCGACCCCTTTCAGGGTATGCGCGGCACGCTCGGCGGTGTGCCAATCTTCCTCTGCCAGCAAGGAACGCAGCGTGGGGGTGAAGTCTTGTTGTCCGGCCACGAATTTACGCAACAGCGAGATGTATTGCTCGGTTTTGCCGAGAACCCGTCGTAAACCAAGCGCGATATTCAGTCCGTTAATCTGGGCGGGCAGGGCGGTGTTGCTGCTGGGGGTGGTCTCTTCGCTCAAGGCGGGGGGAGGGCCGCCGCCCAGACCAGGACGTGGCTGTATCCACTTTTGCAGCGCCTGCCACAATTCCTCGGGCTCGATCGGTTTCGACAAGTAGTCATTCATGCCCGCTTCCTCGCAACGATCACGGTCGGCTTGCATGACGTTGGCGGTCATGGCCACAATCGGCAGTGCTGCCATGTCAGGCAACTGACGAATGCGCCGCGTCGCCTCTAGTCCATCCATCACCGGCATTTGCATGTCCATTAACACCAGATCAAACGCGCGCTGGCGCACTTTTTCCACGGCCAGTGCGCCATGTTCGGCAATTTCCACCTGCATCCCGACATGTTCCAGCAATTCGCAGGCCACTTGTTGATTCAGTTCGTTGTCTTCTGCCAACAGAATGCGTGCACCGCGCAGGTTGGACAAATCCATCAATTCGCGCTCGCGGCCGGCGGAGGTTCTTGGCGTGTTTTGGACATCTTTGCCGCCCAGAATACGTACTACGGTGTCGTACAGCAGGAGCGAATGTACTGGCTTGATTAAGGTGTCCTCAATGCCGGCTTGTTGTGCACCCTTGAGAACCTCTTCGCGCCCATAGGCGGTTACCATGACCAGATGCGGACTTTGCGCCAGGCCGAGTGCGTGGATGGTGCGAGCAGTTTCCATGCCATCCATGCCCGGCATTTGCCAGTCCAGGAACACAATCTCGAACGGACGACTGGCGACTTCGGCGTCGCGGATCGCCAGCACTGCCGCCGTGCCGGAGCCGACAGCCGTCACATCCAGTTGCATTTCCAGCAGTGCGGCCATCAGGGCAGTACGGGCATTTTCGTTGTCGTCCACCACCAACATGCGGCGACCATTCAATTCCGGGTGTAGGTGCAAGCGATTCGGCGGCGTTTCGCCCAGGCCGAAATGTGCGGTAAACCAGAAGATGGTGCCTTGACCGGGTTGACTTTGTACCCCGACCTCGCCGCCCATCAGTGTCGCCAGATTTTTGCTGATGGCCAGTCCCAGCCCAGTGCCTCCGTATTGTCGGGTAATGGACGAATCGGCCTGTTGGAAGCTCTGGAACAGGCGGCCAATTTGCTCTTCGGTCATGCCGATGCCGGTGTCTCGCACCTCAAAATGCAGCTTCACGTCTTCCGGGCAATTGGTTGGCAGGCGGTGAATGGCAATATTGATTTCGCCCTGTTCGGTAAATTTGACCGCATTATTGGCATAGTTGATGAGAATTTGGCCCAAGCGCAGGGGGTCGCCAATCAGATATTGCGGCACATCTTTATCCACGGTGAACACCAGTTCCAGTCCTTTGGCGCTGGCTTTGTCGACGATCAGGTTGGCCACGGTGTCCAACACGTTTTCCAGTTCCAGGGGAATATGTTCGATGTTCAACTTGCCCGCTTCAATTTTAGAGAAGTCCAGAATGTCATTGATGATGCCCAGCAAATGCTGACCGGACTGCTGGATCTTTTGCAGATAATCCAGTTGACGCGGGGTTAAGTCCGTTTTCATCGCCAGGTGCGATAAACCGATAATGGCGTTCATGGGGGTGCGGATTTCGTGCGACATGTTGGCCAGGAAGTCGGATTTCATTTGGGTGGCTTCTTCGGCAATTTGCCGTGCCCGGCGCATTTCTTCAGTCAGATTTTTGCTTTCGGTGATGTCCTCCAGAAAGCCGTTGTAATGTACGGTGCCATCTTCCAATAACAAGGCGTGCGCCACACTTTGTACCCAGCGGACTTGGCCGTCGATATTCAGGCGCAATTCGGTATTCCAGCCTTGGTGGTCGCGGATGGCTTGATTAATCAGGGCGTTGTATTGCGCCAAGTCTTCCGGCAGGGCATAGCGGAACAACTTGTCACGGAATCCCAGCGAGTCTTCTACACCGACGCCGAGAATATCCTTGACGCGACGACTGATGAACTGCCGTTTGCGATGCCCATTCGCCTCGATTTCCAATTGAAAAACCGCGACCGGCGCGTTGTCGGCCAATTCGCTCAGGCGTTGCTGTGCCAACAGCATATTGTCGTGATGCTGTTGGCGCAGCACCATGTTGCGCGCCTGGGTGTACAGCCAATACAGGAAGAACGCCAGCGCCATCGCGGCACCCAGGGCATAACTGAGGGTGTGCCAAGCGCGCCACCATTGTGGATGCTTGTCCAGTAGCACCAGTGTCCAGTCGCCCAGTGGATCATTCCAGTCCAGCGTCAGGCTGTGCGCGGAATAGTGCATATGGCCGTAATCGACTTCGGT
>DHYQ01000039.1:8597-10699 GCA_002414205.1 Gallionellaceae bacterium UBA5126
TGCCGGATAGTTTGTACAGCATGTTCGGCTGGCTGGAGGCGAAGGTAACCCATTGCGGCGAAAAGAGTAGCGCCGGGCCACCATCCCAATTTTGCAGCAGCTTGTCCAGTTTCCCGGCTTCTAAACGCACACCGACCAGCCCGATCGTGGGGCCGTTCGGGTCGGCGCTGGCGTGGATGGGGGCGGTGAGATAAATGCCACGAGTATGATTTTCGCCGCTGACCGCCGGGTACACCGTGGCATTGCCTTGCAAGGTTTGTTGAATGTTGTAGCGGTTGGAGAGATCGACGCCCAGCACGTTTTCCGTACCGTCGCTGCTGTAGGCCACGATTTTGCCGTTTACGTCCAGAATAAAGGCGGTCTCGGTGAGATAGATGGAACGCAGGGTGTGCAGGGTGGATTGAATATTTTCATCCTGCCCATCCCGTTGGCCCAGAACCAGTTGTTTGACTTGTTCGTCCTCCAGCCCCATGAGCTGGATAGCGCCCATGACGCGGCTATCCACGGTGCCGCTTTGCAGCGTGCTGACATAGGCGGTCAGCGCCTTTTCCAGTGGCAGTGCGCGGTCGAGTTTGGCGCTTTGTTCTTCCTGCAAACCCACACTGACACCCAGCACGCAAACCAGCAGCAGGGACAGGCTGCGGTACCAGATGACGTGGTGGTAAATCCAGTTCAAAAACTTCATGCCGTACTCCTTGGGGGAGGGTTGTGCAGGAAAAAGGGGGCGATCGGCCCCCTTGGATTTGTCACAGGCGGGTTTGTACCCATTCGGCCACGCTGGCCAGCGCCGCCGTCAGATGCTCAGGTTGCGTCCCCCCGGCCATCGCCATGTCGGGTTTGCCGCCGCCCTTGCCGCCGACTTGCTGCGCGACATGGTTGACCAACTCACCGGCCTTGACCTGTTTGGTCAAATTGCTGGCCACGCCCGCCGCCAAGTTGACCTTGCCGTCATTCACGGCGGCCAGTACGGCGACGAAGTTGGGCAACTTGTCCTTCAGCTTGTTCAGCGTTTCGCGCAACGCGGTGGCGTCCGCGCCTTCTAGCTCTACCGCCAGCACTTTCGCGCCGTTGATGTCCTGCGCCTGGGCCAACAGAGCATCGCCCTGGGCCGCCGCCAGCTTGGATTTCAAACGGGCCAGCTCTTTTTCCAGCGCCTTCACGTTGTCCAGAATCTGCTCCACACGTCCGGCGGTTTGTGCCATCGGCACGCGCACCGCAGCGGCGATTTGCTGCAACTGCTGATCCTGCGCCTGCATCAGGGCAAACGCGCCGTCGCCAGTGCTGGCTTCCACGCGGCGAATGCCCGCCGCAATGCCGCCTTCGCTGACGATTTTGAACAGACCGATGTCGCCGGTGCGGCCAACGTGGGTGCCACCGCACAATTCGCGGCTACTGCCGATGTCCAGCACGCGCACTTCGTCGCCGTATTTTTCGCCGAACAACATCATCGCGCCGGTTTGTTGCGCATCGGCAATCGCCATCACGCGGGCCTGACAGGCCACGTTAGCCAGAATTTCGGCGTTGACGATAGCCTCCACCTGACGGATTTCCGCATCGCTCAGGGCTTGGTTGTGCACAAAGTCAAAACGGGTCTTGTCGGGGTCAACTTGCGAGCCTTTTTGTTGCACATGCTCGCCCAGCACCTCGCGCAGCGCCTTGTGCATCAAGTGCGTGGCGGAGTGGTTGCGCATGGTGCGCTGGCGGGCGGCGACATCGACGCGAGCCTGCACACCATTGCCCACGGTCAGCTTGCCGGTGCTGACCACGCCGTGGTGACCGAACACGTTGGACTGAATCTTCTGGGTGTCTTCCACCGCGAAAATGCCGTGTACGCTGCGCAACTCGCCGCGATCGCCGACCTGGCCGCCGGATTCGGCGTAGAACGGGGTATCGTCCAGCACCACCACGCCCAACTCGCCTTCCAGCAACTCGTTCACCGGCGTGCCGTCCTTGTACAACGCCAGAATGTTGCCGCTGTGAGTCAGGGTGTCATAACCGTGGAACGTCGTGCCGGGGCCGCTGTACTCCAGATTGGTCGCCATCTTGAACTTGCCAGCGGCACGGGCCATTTCCTTCTGCCGCGCCATGGCAACATCAAAACC
>DHYQ01000052.1:0-523 GCA_002414205.1 Gallionellaceae bacterium UBA5126
TAGCCGGTGGTGCCGGAGGTATAAACCAGATAGGCCGGATCATCGGCGGCGGTGGGATGGGGCGGCTCGCATTCGGCAATCGCCGCCAGCGCCGTGTCCAAATCCTGCACGTCCAGCCCCGGCACCGCTTCCACCGCGCCCGGCCCGGACAACAGCACGTGGCGCAAATGGGCGGCTTGGCCCAGTTTGTCTTTCAAGGTCGCCCAAGCAGCCTTGTCCGTCACCAGCACCGACGCGCCGGAATCCTGCGCCAGATACACCACTTCCTCCGCCGTCAGCAAGGTGGAAGTCGGCACGGAAATCGCGCCGCGCTTCATCGCACCCAGAAAGGCCGTGGGGTAATCCAGCGAATTGGGCAGGCGAATCAACACCCGCTCGCCGGTACCCAAGCCCAGATTGCGCAGCAACTGCGCGAAGCGGCTGGTGCGCTCGGCCAATTGCGCGAAAGAAATTTGCGAGGTGCCGAGGCTGTCATCCTCGACGATCATGGCGATATGTTGCGCCACCGGCGTGCCGAGATGCG
>DHYQ01000052.1:861-3117 GCA_002414205.1 Gallionellaceae bacterium UBA5126
GGTGGATCCAGCATTTCGCCGTCAATCCGAATCGCCCCGCCCAGCAGCGCGTCGGCTTCAATCGCTGCCTTGAGGATGCGCACCTTGCGCGCCACGTCGGTGGGCGACGGGGTGTAGGCGACTTTACACAGGTGGATGTGCCCGGGATGAATCACCTGCTTGCCGGTCAGGCCCATGGCGGCTTCCTGACACGCATGTTTGTACACGATGCGCGACTCTTCCTCGCCGTGCAGATCCAGCCAGCGCCGCACGTCATGCGGTTCAACAAAATCATTCGGCATGATGCTGGAGCCAATCAGCGTTTCCACGCCACCAATCACGCCCTTACCGGCGATACGCGCCTCGAACATGATTTGGTTCAGGAAAAATTTCAGCTCATCCGTCCAATGTTCCGGCGTGATCTGAATCCCCATGGCTTTGGAAAAGTCGTGGATACCGAACACCACGTGCTTGACGGTGTTGTACTGCATCAAATCCGGGGCGATTTTCAGCGACTTGGGATGTTCGATAATCGGCTGAATGCTGATGTTGCGGTTCAAGCTGACCAGAAAACTGGACAAGTCGCGCACCTCCGCCGAACCATACGCCTCGCCCGCTTTGGCCAGCATAATCACGTCGATGTGCTCGGCCATGTCGCGCACCAGCGCCATGTCCAGCTCATATTCATCGGTGCGGAACGGGTTAACGCGGATGGCCACGCTGACTTCGCTGTGGCGGGTAAATTTGGGCAACTCCATGCGCAGCAACTCGCGGCTCATGGCCTTTTGCCGACAACCATCTTCCAAGTCGAAAATCAGCGTATGGGCATTGGTTTGATGGGCGTGCTTCTGCATACGCAGCGACGCCGCTTCCAAATCCTCATAAATCCCCAGCGCCGGGGCGTACTTGACCGGCGGGTAATACAACTGAATGCCGGGCCAAGCCCCCCCCAGCGTACTGATGTCCGCCGCT
The DNA here is from genome assembly GCA_002414205.1 of Gallionellaceae bacterium UBA5126. GTDB lineage: Bacteria > Pseudomonadota > Gammaproteobacteria > Burkholderiales > Gallionellaceae > Gallionella. Next base: position 1,813 of record DHYQ01000052.1, read on the forward strand.
GCCCCGCTGTTACTGCCATTGCCGAGCTGTTTATCGGTGTAGTTCATGGTTGCTCCTTTTGTAGTCGGTAGGGTGCAATAAGCGCAGCGCATTGCACCATCAACAGGTTGGGCAAGAAATCGGTGCAATGCGCTTTCGCTTATTGCACCCTACGCCAACCCTAATCCAGCAAATTCACATAATGGTGCGCCGTCGTCAGGCACAGCCCCAGTCGCCATTCCATCGGTTTGTCGCCGTAGGTGTAGGCCACCCGTTCATTGCTGAGGAGCGGCGTGCCTTCCGCCACCCCCAGCGCAGTTGCCACCGGACCGTCCGCGCCCACGGCGGTCAGATGTTCTTCGGCGCGTACCATGCTGATGCCCATGCGGGTTTCATACATGCGATACATCGAGCCGCTGTATTCGTTAATCAATTCGGCGCTCACCCCGGCAAACGGTGCGGCGGGCAACACGATGCGATCCAGAATCACCGGGGTGCCCGCGAAGGACAGCACACGACTGATGTCGATAATCGAACTACCACGCGCCACGTCCAACATACGAGCGATTTGCGCCGTGGCCTTGCCGCGCTCACAGGACAGCAAGCGGTTTTCCAGCGCTTCTGCGCTACCATCGCTGGCGGTCAAGCGCAGAAAACGCAACTTGGCGCGTTCTTCGCTATATGTCGCCACAAAGGTGCCCTTGCCCTGCCGCCGCACCACAATATTCTCCGAAGCCAATTCGTCGATGGCCTTGCGCACCGTGCCTTGGCTCACGCCCAAACTGGCCGCCAGATCCATTTCACTGGGAATCGGCGCGCCCGGCACCCACTCCCCGGCAATCAGCCTGTCGGTAATCAAGGCTTTAATCTGCCGATACAGCGGCTGAAATTTTGGTGTTGTCATGTGTTCCCCCTCAAGAACAAGTAATGCTTTTTTGTTGACGGTTTTAATTTAGCACAGGCAAAAACTTAATGTCCAGTATTTTATATCTTATATAAGACATAAGATTTATTGACAGCACAAATGCCTGTGCATAGAATGCTTTCACCCTTTATCAACCCCCTGGAGAGCACCATGAACCATCATTTCCGACCCCGCCGCTCCATGCTGTACGTGCCGGGATGCAACACGCGCTATCTGGAAAAAGCGCGCAGCCTGCCGGCGGATTCGCTGATTTTCGATCTGGGCGACCCGATTCTGTTCTCGGCCAAGGAAATTTCCCGCCAGAACGTGGTCAACGCGATTCGGGAAGGCGGCTACGGCCAGCGCGAAGTGGTGGTGCGGGTGAACGACCTGGATTCGCCTTGGGGACATGACGACATCCG
>DHYQ01000009.1:0-218 GCA_002414205.1 Gallionellaceae bacterium UBA5126
CCATGCAGCGCGCCCCAAATCACAAACGTCCAACCCGCGCCGTGCCACAGCCCACCCAGCAACATGGTGGCAAACAAATTGCCATAACGGCGCAACTTGCCGTGGCGGTTGCCACCCAGCGGGATGTACAAATAATCGCGCAGAAACGTCGATAACGTGATGTGCCAGCGCCGCCAGAAGTCGATGATGCTGCTGGCCTTGTAGGGCGAGTTGAAGTT
>DHYQ01000009.1:377-1032 GCA_002414205.1 Gallionellaceae bacterium UBA5126
GCCGCCCCGTCAAAAATCCCCGCCACATAAGGTGCCAGCGCATCCGCCCAATACACTTTTTTGAACAGCCCAACCGTGAACAACAGGATGCCGGTGGCGACATTCAGCCAGTTGACCTGATACGTCGCCGGGCGGGCGAACTGCGGCATCATGTCTTTGTGATGCAACACCGGGCCCGCAATCAAGTGCGGGAAGTACGTGACGAACAAGACGTAGTGGATGAAGTTGTATTCCTTCACCTTGCCTTGGTAGGTATCGACCAGAAAGGCAATTTGGGTAAAGGTAAAAAAAGAAATCCCAAGCGGCAGGATAATGGTGCCCAACGACCAGTGCGTCCCGGCCAGGCTGTTGACGCTATCGAGGAAGAAGTTGGCGTATTTGTAATAGGCCAACAACGCCAGATCCACGCCGATGGCCAACACCAGCACGGATTTTTTCCCCGTGTCGGCAATGCGCCGCCCAAACCAGTAGTTGCCGACGATGGACACCAACAACAGCCCGACATACACCGGATTCCAATAGCCGTAGAAAAACAGCGAGGCCGCCGCCAGCCAGGCCGCCGCCGCATCGCGTCGCCAGCGTGCCCATTGGAAAAAGCCAATCAGCACCAGCGGCAGGTAGAGGAAGATAAAGCCGTAGGAGTTGAACAGCATGG
>DHYQ01000009.1:1121-2003 GCA_002414205.1 Gallionellaceae bacterium UBA5126
CTCGCCCATTTCCGCCGGGCTGGTCAGTTTTTGCAACTGCGCCGACAGCGGCGCGTAGTCGCGCACGTCTTCCGGCGAATGCTCGGCCAGCAATTGGGTGATGCCGCAGTTAATCAGGAAAAACGCCTGCGAGGTGTAGCCCAACAGCTCCAGTCCGGCGTCAATAGCGCTCTCCGCCACGGTGGTGAAATCGACGTGGGCGGTGATGTCCTGCAAACCGGGCCAGAAAAACGGCTCATCATGGGCGTGGTGACGGTAGTGGCACATCAGCGTGCCGCTGTGGCGTTGTGGGTGGAAATACTCGTTGCGACCAAAACCATAGTCGATCCACAGCAGCGCGCCTTGTTGCAATCGCTGCCCCAAACTGGTCAGCAGACCGCGTGCCGCCAGATTGATTTCGCTGACATACGGCGTTTGCACTGGCAAGGCCTGCGCCGCCGTCAGCAATTCACCTGCCCCCAACGGCCTGTCCTGCCAGGCAAAGCCCTCTGCCGCGCCGATCACCCCGCGCTCATAAATCCCATCCGCCTGCCAGGACACCAAATGCACCGGCAGCGCATCCAGCACCTCGTTGGCGACCAGCGCGCCGCTGAAAGTTTCCGGCAATGCATCCAGCCACACCACGCGCTCGCCCCAGCGCGGCGACAAGCGCGCTTGCTGGCGTTGGCGCAAATCCGGGCTGACTTCCAGAATGGCGTATTGGCTCGGCAAACTGCCCAGCTTTTCCAATTCGTCCAGCAAATCCTCTGCCAACTTGCCGCTGCCCGCGCCCAATTCCAGCACCTGCGGCGCGCTGGCCTGCATCACCTGTTGCACCTGTCGCGCCAAAGTCCGACCAAAAAGCTGCGATAATTCCGGCGCAGTCGTAAAATCGCCCGCCGC